>DKBC01000172.1 GCA_002451065.1 Betaproteobacteria bacterium UBA6910 | reverse complement strand
ATCCCCTTCTCGATCCAGATCCCCACGAAACCCAGTACACAGGCGATATTTAGGGTGACCATGTGGTTTCTGGTCTTGTGGACCATCAGCAGGATGACGGCGGTGATGTTGAAGACCAACGCCGCCCATATCCAGGCCTGCAGGGAATCGAAGCCCTCTAATCCCAGGAACAGGTAGTGCATCGAGGCGGCGTGCTCGCCCTCGTTATAGAAGTCCGTGAACAATTCGGCGCCGACGAAGTAGAGGTTGATCTGCATGGCGACCGTCATGATCAGCGCCAGCATCGTGATGACACTCTTGCTCACCGGGTAATCGGTGAACCTACGGATCAGCTGCAGGGCGATGATCATGAGCGCCGGTCCCGCGGTGAAGGCCGATGCGATGAAGCGCGGGGCGAGAATCGAGGTATGCCAGAACGGCCGCCCGGAATTGGACGAGAAGAGGAATGCGGTGACCGTGTGGATGGAGATGGCCCAGAACATGGCCACCACCACAAAGAGGAAGTAGCGTTTCAGATCCGGCTCCTTACCCCGGTAGTGGTGGAACAGGATGTACATGGGAATGGCCAGGTTCAGGACTAGGTTCTGTTGACATTTACTTTGTATATCCGAGATAAGAGTGATTTTCCGGAGAGCGAAGTAGAAAATGTCGCACCAACTCGCTGATAATCAATGGACGAAAATCCACGCCTTTCTTGGGCGGCATCCAAATGTGTATGTGGGCAGCCCCGGGCGGTGTCGGCGCTTCCTCGAAGCGGTGCTGTGGATTGCCCGTAGCGGCGCCCAGTGGCGTCTGCTGCCCGCAGATTTTGGTGTCTGGAATAGCGTCTACAAACGTTTTCAACGCTGGTGTGCCAAAGGCATCTGGGAGGCGATGCATCGATCGTTCTCGGCCGATGCCGATATGCAACAGGTGATGATCGATAGCACGGTCGTGCGCGCCCACGCCTGTGCCGCCGGCGCAAAAGGGGGCAGCAGACTCAGGCATTAGGGCGCTCCCGCGGTGGGTTCACCACCAAAATCCATGCGGTGGTCGATGCGCTGGGTAACCCGATCGACTACCTCATCACCGGCGGCGAAGTTCACGATGTGGTTCCCGCACCCAAGCTGTTGGCCCAGGTATCGGCCGAGACGGTCATCGCCGACAAGGCTTACGACTGCGATGCCTTGCTCAAGCAGATTCAGGCGCAGGGGGCAGAAGCCGTCATCCCGCCGCGGAGCGGTCGCCGCGAGCCTCGCAGCTGTGATTGGTATCTGTATAAAGAACGCCATCTGGTCGAATGCTTTTTCGGGAAACTCAAATATTACCGTCGCGTCTTTTCTCGGTTCGAAAAGACCTCAGCATGTTTCCTGGGCTTCCTCCGCTTCGTCTCGACCCTGATCTGGCTCAGATGAAAAGTCAACGGAACCTAGTGACTCTCATGCGGCAACCGCACGTTTGAAGGCTTCAGCCCGTTCGCGCGTAATGTATCGGTAAGACTTTACGCCCTATAGATGCGGCTGGCATCCCGCTATAGAAGGGGCAATGGTCACGTACCACGACCACCGAGCAGCGGCAGTTCCTTGCCACGGCATGAGAAACCGATCCCTGCCACCAGAAGGCAAACCCCGACTCCCGACGACCACTATCGATGCGCTGCAAACCTCCGCCATCTCGGCGATTCGGCTACCGGGGAGCCCGCTGACCACCCCGGTCCGAGCGAATTCAAGTGCGCTGAGCCCGGGATGCGTCGCACGCAACCTCTCGACGAAATCGTCAAGCAGGGTCTTGGCTATCGTCGCAAGCGGGAGCAGCGCGGTACCTGTGTCCTGAGCCCGATAGATTCCCGCGGACCCGGCACCCTCGTGGACCGCGTGCAGGCTTACCAGGGGCCGTTCGACCCACTGCGCGAGCCGCGCGGCATAGAGCAGGGCTCGGCGCGAGTGCATCGAAAAATCCACGGTGACAAGGACCGGCAATGAACCGTGGGTATCAGTGGTGACAGAAATCATGCGTTCACTCGTCTCAGCTGAGTTTTCCGTGACCCCGGATGCCAACGGACGAATATGCCTTTCTCCTTGAGGATCAGATACAGTAGAAACGCTGACCGGGGGTGTAACCAAGCGGCCCTTTCCCTGGCGACCGGCACCCAGGAACGACGGATCACTGAGCTTTTTCTCCATGGCCAAGATACAGGTCGTTGACTCCAAGGAAGAGACCCGGATTCCGTTTCTGCGCGGCATCCTGACCCGATCTCTCAGCGAGGCGGGACTCAGCTTCGAGGAGGCCTACACGGTTGCCGCCCATATCCGGCAGGAATTGGGGGACACCGCCACCGTCTCCACCGATGAGCTTCGGCAACGGGTTGCCGACCACCTAAAAAAGAACGGCCTCAACAACATTGCGGAGGCGTATACCGGTAAGGGTGTCACCGAAGCAGAGATCCGGATACGGGGTGCGGAAGGCGAGGTCGCGCCCTTCTCGCGCAGCCAGCACCTCGCGTGCCTGGAGTCCTGCGGTCTGACCGGCGAGCAAGCCAACGGGATCGCGGAGGCCGTAATCCAGCGATTGCGGGAGCTTGGGCAACCCGAGGTCACCTCGGCCCGGCTCGGGCGCATGACCTACGACTTACTCCAGGCACATCTGGGTCCCGCCGTGGCTAAACGTTTCCTGGTCTGGATCGACCACACCCACAGCGGCCGTCCCCTACTCCTCCTCATTGGGGGGGCGACGGGCACGGGCAAGAGCACCATCGCCACCGAGGTCGCCCATCGCCTGGGCATCGTCCGCACCCAGTCCACCGACCTGCTTCGCGAGGTCATGCGGATGCTGATCCCCAAACGCCTGCTGCCGGTGCTCCACCGCTCCTCCTTCGCGGCCTGGCAGGCGCTGCGGGTCAAGAAATCCGCTGGCACGAAATCAGACCCGGACAGCGTCATCCCGGCGGGCTATCTGTGGCAGGCCGAGCTCCTGGCTGTCCCTTGCGAGGCGGTCATCCGGCGTGCCCTGCGCGAGCGGGTATCTCTGATCCTCGAGGGCATCCATGTGCACCCTTCCCTCGTGGAGCGCATCGGCAACACCGAAGACGCCATCGTGGTCCCGGTCATGTTGTCGGTCCTGAAGCAGAAACAGCTACGCCAGCACCTCTCAGGCCGGGGACTGGAGGCCCCGGGCCGCAAGGCTCAGAACCAGCTCGCGAACTTCGACGCCATCTGGGGCCTTCAGACCTTCCTGCTCTCGGAGGCCGACAGGGCAGGCGTCCCCATACTGGTCAATGAAGACAAGGAAAAGACCACCAACCAGGTCATGACCACGATCATCGACACCCTCACCAAGCGGTTCTCAGGCACCCCGGAGGGGGTGTTCGGCCCCGCGGACGCCTGATCCAGCATACCCGGTGACTCTTTTGCATAAAGCGCTGGTGATCATTCTCGACGGGTTGGGCGACCTCCCGAATGCCGCGCTCGGCTGGATGACACCCCTGGAGGCGGCCCACACACCGAATCTGGACCGCCTCGCCGAAGCCGGGCTGTGCGGCATGCTGGACCCAATCCTCCCTGGAGTGCCGGTGAGCACCCACACCGGAGCGGCGACCCTGCTCGGAGTCCCCGCATCCCAGGCGCTACGGCTCGCGCGGGGACCTGTCGAGGCCCTCGGCATTGGCTTTCCCGGCGAGCCGGGGGATGTCTTCCTGCGCTGCAACTTCGCAACCCTGCGCCCGAAGGGCAACGGCTTCACCCTGGTCGACCGGCGCGCCGGCCGCATCCAGCAAGGGGCGGACCAACTGGCAGCTGTTCTACAGGACGTCCCCCTCGGCGAGGGAGTCACAGCCAGCGTGCGGCCGGCGACTCAGCACCGGGCCGTGTTGCGGCTGCGGGGTGAGCACCTCTCGGCCACGATCTCCGATACCGATCCCGCCTGCCATGGCGCCGAATGCGCCCTGCTCGAGAGCCGTCCATTGCATCCCGGCAATGCCGACGCGGGGCGCACAGCGACCGCCCTGAACCGCTGGTCGCGGATCGTCTATGAGCGGCTGAGCGACCATCCGCTGAACCGCGAGCGCGGCGCCCACCAGCAACCCCCCGCGAACGGCCTGATCACTCGCGGTGCGGGGGCACTGCTCGGGATTGAAACCATCCTGAGACATCAGGGGGTCCAAGCTGCAGTCGTCTCGGGTGAGCGCACCCTGGTCGGCCTCGCCAAGCTCCTTGGCTTCACCAGCATCACCGCTCCGGAGTTCACCGCCCTGCCGAGTACCGATCTCCAGGCCAAGGTCTATCAGACACATGCCGCGCTTGGGGAGCACGACCTGGTGTTCCTGCACATCAAGGGGACCGACATCTGCGCCCACGACCGGGATCCGGCCGGGAAAAAGGCATTCATCGAGCGGGTGGACGACGCCATTCTCCCCCTGCTTCGGAGCGGCCTGGTCGTAGGCGTTGCGGCAAACCATACGACGGACTCTCGCTCGGGCCGTCACACGGGCGACCCGGTACCCGCGCTCCTCTACGTCCCCGGGGGGCGCAGGGACCGGATCACCCGCTTCGGGGAAACGGATTGCCTCGCCGGCGGGCTGGGTCGATTACCCGC
>DKBC01000025.1 GCA_002451065.1 Betaproteobacteria bacterium UBA6910 | reverse complement strand
GACCTGATCGGGCTGGACACCTGCCTATCGATCCTGGAAGTCCTGTATGATGGCTTCAAAGATTCAAAATATCGGCCTTGTCCGCTTTGGAGGGAGATGGTGGATGCGGGGTATCTCGGTCGCAAGTCGGGCCGGGGTTTCTACGACTACACCAAGCAATAAGGGCGAAAGACATGGCACAGCAAAACGTTGTACGCAAAGAGGCGGCTTCGGTGGCTTTCGAGAACGTCATTCTTGATCAGCCGGAAACCGGGATTTACCTGCTCACCATCAACCGACCCAAGGTGCTCAATGCGCTCAACTGGGACACGGTGGAGGATATCGAGCGGGCCGTGCAGAGCGTGTCGACGGATCCGGGGGCGAGGGTGCTGCTCGTGACCGGGGCCGGGGACCGCGCGTTCGTGGCGGGCGCCGACATTACCGCCATGGCCAACTACACGCCTATGCAGGCCAAGGACTACTCCCTGATGGCGCTGCACGCCTTCCGCAACCTGGAAGACCTTCCCATTCCGACCGTGGCGCTGGTGAACGGCTACTGTCTCGGCGGCGGCTGCGAGCTGGCCATGAGCTGCGACTGGATCCTCGCCTCCGACAAGGCGGTGTTCGGCCAGCCTGAGGTGAACCTGGGCGTGACCCCCGGCTTCGGCGGAAGCCAGCGGCTGTTGCGCATGGTGGGCAAGGCCATGGCGCTGGAGCTTCTTACCACGGGCCGCCAGGTCAAGGCGGATGAGGCGTTGCGCATCGGACTGGTCAACCACGTGATTCCGGCGGCGGAACTCATGGAGAAGGCCATGGAGCAGGCGAGGCTGATCGCCTCCAAGGGTCCGGTGGCGGTGCGCCTGACCAAGGAAGTGGCCCAGCGCGGGCAGGACATGGACCTGTTCAACGCCTGCGTGTTGGAGGGCGAGGTGTTCGGCCTCACCTTCTCCACGGATGACCAGAAGGAAGGCATGCGGGCCTTTGTGGAGAAACGGCCCGCCCGCTTTACCGGCAAGTAAGCCGGACCAAAAAAAAGTACGCATGGAACAATGGAGGAGGATGGAGGGTGACGCCGGCTGACGCCGATACGTTTCCCAGGCTGCTGCTCGAACATGCCCGGAGCCGGCCGGACCGTCCGGCGGTCCGGGAGAAGGACTTCGGGATCTGGCAGACCTGGACCTGGTCGCGGGCGGCGCAGGAAGTGCGAGCGCTGGCCTGCGGCCTGGCCGCCCTCGGGTTCAAGCGCGGGGACAACCTCGCCATCATCGGCGACAACCGGCCGCGTTTGTACTGGGCCATGGCCGCCGCCCAATGTCTGGGCGGCGTGCCCGTGCCCCTTTATCAGGACGCCGTCGCCGAGGAGATGGTCTACGTCCTCGACAACGCCGAAATCCGCTTCGCGGTTGTGGAGGACCAGGAACAGGTGGACAAGCTTCTGGAAATCCGCGACCGCTATCCCGGTGTCGAGCACATCATCTACGACGACCCCCGGGGCCTGCGCCACTACGAGCAGGACTACATCTCCAGCTACGAGGAGGTGCAGGGCCTCGGGCGCGTTCACGACGAGGAGCACCCGGAGTCCTTCATGACGGAGGTGGCGGCGGGGCGCGCGGACGATGTCGCCATCATGCTCTACACTTCCGGGACCACCGGCAAGCCCAAGGGCGTGTGCCAGACCCACGCCTCCCTGATCTTCGCCGCCCGCGGAGGCTGCGGCTTCGACCAGTTGGGGTCCGACGAGGAGGTGCTCTCCTATCTGCCCATGGCCTGGGTGGGTGACAACCTGTTCTCCTATGCCCAGGCCTTGGTGGCCGGATTCACCATCAACTGCCCGGAGTCCGCCGACACTGTCCTGATTGACATGCGGGAAATCGGGCCCACCTATTTCTTCGCGCCCCCGCGCATCTTCGAAAACCTGCTGACACAGGTGATGATTCGCATGGAGGACGCGGGGACCCTGAAGCGCGCCATGTTCCATTATTTCATGGATGTGGCGCGGCGCTGCGGCGCGGAGATCCTGGACGGAAAGCCCGGCGTGGGTGCCGGCGACCGCCTGCTCTATGCCCTGGGCGACCTGATGATCTACGGCCCCCTCAGAAACGTGCTCGGGATGAGCCGGATTCGGGTGGCCTACACCGCAGGCGCCGCCATCGGCCCCGACTTGTTCCGCTTCTACCGTTCCATCGGCATCAACCTCAANNCAGCTCTATGGCGCGACCGAGACCTGCGCCTATGTGTGCCTCCAGCCCGATGGCGGCGTGAAACTGGACACCGTCGGCAAGGCCGCCCCGGGGGTGGAGGTGAAGATCGCGGCCAACGGCGAAGTTCTGGTAAAGAGCGGGGCCATGCTCAAGGAATACTACAAGCGGCCGGATGCCACCGCCGAATCCATTGACGGTGAAGGGTACTTCCGCACCGGCGATGCCGGGTTCTTCGACCAGGATGGGCACCTCAAGATCATCGACCGCGCGAAGGACGTGGGCAAGCTCAAGAGCGGCGGCATGTTCGCTCCCAATTACATTGAAAACAAGCTCAAGTTTTTCCAGTACATCCGGGAAGCGGTCGCTTTCGGCCACCAGCGGGACGAGGTATGCGCGTTCGTCAACATAGACCTGGCGGCGGTCGGCAATTGGGCCGAGCGGCGCGGCCTCCCTTACTCGGGCTACGTGGACCTCGCCGGCAAGCCGGAGGTGTATCAGCTGATCCAGGAGTGCGTAGAGAAGGTGAACGCGGAGCTGGCCCAGGATCCCGCCCTGAGCCATTCCCAGGTTCATCGCTTCCTCTTGCTGCACAAGGAGCTGGACCCGGATGACGATGAGCTGACGCGCACGCGCAAGGTGCGGCGCGGCTTCATAGCCGAGAAATACGCGGTGCTGATCGATGCCCTTTACTCGGGCAGAACGTCCCAGCATATCGAGACCCAGGTCAAGTTCGAGGATGGACGCACCGGCGTGGTCAGGGCCGATGTGATGATCCGCGAGGCTCGCACGTTCGCGCCCGAACAGCTCCGGAAGGCGGGTTGATGTCCAACGGCGCCGCCCGCCACATAGGAGATGTCATTCTCAAGGTGGACGGCGTTTCGCTTTCCTTCGGTGGCGTGAAGGCCCTGAGCGAGGTGAGTTTCTCGGTGCGCGAGCACGAGATCCTCGCCATCATCGGCCCCAACGGTGCGGGGAAGAGCTCCATGCTCAACTGCATCAATGGTGTCTATCATGCGCAGCAGGGAACGATCACGTTCTGGGGCGAGGCGCGAAAGCAGATTCGTCCCCATCAGGCGGCGAGGCAGGGGATTGCCCGGACATTCCAGAATATTGCCCTGTTCAAGGGCATGACCGTGCTGGACAACATCATGACCGGCCGCAATCTCAAGATGAAGACCAACTTCCTGCTGCAGGCCCTCTACTGGGGACCGGCGCAGCGGGAGGAACTGGAGCACAGGAACAAGGTGGAGGAAATCATCGATTTCCTGCAGATTCAGCACATCCGCAAGACACCGGTGGGGCGCTTGCCCTACGGCCTGCAGAAGCGGGTCGAGTTGGCGCGTGCCTTGGCGGCGGAGCCCACGGTGCTGCTGCTCGACGAGCCGATGGCGGGGATGAACGTGGAGGAGAAGCAGGACNNGGGCGTGGTGATGGACATCTCCGATCGGGTAGTGGTGCTCGACTACGGGAGGAAGATCGGAGAGGGGACCCCCGATGAGGTGCGCGCCAACAAGGCGGTCATCGACGCATATTTGGGCGTGGCGCATTAGGGACCCGGGTCAGGGATTGGTTGAGCAGGAATGCAGATCGTCACCGCCATGTCTTGTCGCCGCGACCGCTTGGATTGCGTCCTGGCCGGCCCCGGTACGTTTGCGTCTCGGGGTGCTGACGTGCGCGGGATGTTTTGTCATCGAACCTCTCACTCCGGATACTAGGAGGCGCCCGTGGAATTCGATTGGCCGTTCTTCTTCGAGGTCCTGATCGGGGGGCTGCTGGCAGGGGTGATGTATTCCCTGGTAGCGCTTGGCTTCGTACTAATCTACAAGGCGTCGGGGGTGTTCAACTTTGCCCAGGGCGCCATGGTGTTCTTCGCCGCCCTGACTTTCGTGAGCCTGGTGGAGAAAGGCCTGAACTTCTGGCTCGCCATCGCAGCCACCCTCGCCATCATGGTGGCGCTGGGGGTCGCCATCGAGCGCGTGGTGCTGCGGCCCTTGGTAAACCAGCCGCAGATCACCCTGTTCATGGCCACCATCGGCCT
>DKBC01000167.1 GCA_002451065.1 Betaproteobacteria bacterium UBA6910 | reverse complement strand
CAGTCGGCAGACCGGCGCCGGGAGCAGATTGAGAGGGAAGAGAAATAGGCGCCCCGACTACATCGCGGTGGCGATCGCCGGAGCCGGCGGGAGCGTGACCTGCTGGTCGGTGCTGAACTGATAGTCGCGGAAGACATGCTCCGCGCTAAGAAGCTGGTAGCTTCCGTCCGCAAGCCGGCGTGACGTATCCTTAAGCCGATAGGCATAGTGGCCGCAGGTCCAGATGTCGAAGTTGCGCATGTGGGTGCAGAGGCAGGTCTTGTCCTTGACGGATATCTTCTTCTCTCCCGGGTGGGCAGCCACTTCCGCGTTGTAGGCCTTGATGTAGGCGCAATTGCCGGTGCCGTCCAGCAGGTAGCCGTAAGCCTCGCAGTTGGGCCGGATGCCCGCGCCGATTCCGGGGCTGCCCTTGAGCATCCGCATGGGATAGCCGGTGGGCGAGAGGGCGTTCACCTCCACGTCCTGTTCGCTGGCCTTGAAGTATTCCTGCTTCACGTCCTCCGGCAGCCCGCATTCGCGGCTCACGGTGAAACGCGTCGCCACCTGCACCGCGGCTGAGCCGTTCTCCAGGAACGACACGGCGTCGCTGCCGGTGAAGATTCCCCCGGCCGGGATGAGGGGAATGTCCAGTTTCTCCGCCCCCAAATAATCCCGGACCTCGCTGACAATGGCGCGCAAATCGTACTTCGCCCAATCCATGCCGAATCCGAGGTGCCCTCCTGCCAGAGGCCCTTCCACGATCACGTAATCCGGAAGCCGGTTCAGCCGCGCGTTCTTGCGCAGAAACAGGGTAAGCGCCCGCAGCGAGGAGACGATGATTCCGAGCTTGGCGTCGCGAAAGCGCGGGTGGTCCTCGATCAGGGCCAAGGAGCCCAGATGCAATCCGGCGCTGAGGGTGATGCCGTCGATGCCGGCGTCCAGCGCCGCGCGCAAGCGCACGCGCAACGTGTCCTTCGGCGAATTCATGGTGAGCTTTTCCATGCAATTGATAAAAATCAGGCCGCTGCCGCGCTTGGCCTCCATGGTTCTGCCCACATGCATCTGCGTCGCCTCCGCAAGCCGTCCCAGGTCGAACAGCACCTTGGACTTGTCGGAATTGGCGACGTTGTATTTGTAGAGTTTCAGCTTCTCGCTGACAAAATGCGTCTGGAAGCGGCGATCGGCCACCGTAGGCACCATGGCATCGGAAATATGGCCGACACCCCCCAGCCGAGCCGCCTCGAGCGCAAGTTCCGCGGTGGAGATATCCACGCCCATCCCTCCGATGACGATGGGCACCAGTTCGCGCCTGCCGAGCCGAAGGCGGAAATCGTCTACGCGCTTCATAGGTAATTGCAAATAAAGGCCCTCATCGTAGCAGGCTAACGCTTCGAAGTCTCGCCCGGTCCAGGAAATCCCCTGTTTCCATATCGGCAAAATCCGGATTCCCCCCTTATAATTGCACGCCCGCGCCGGGGAAGATTCGGGCTGCACCCCTCGAGGTCCCGGCGCATCGATGAATGCGGAACGCAACTGCCATGACCACCCGGCCCCTCGAAGACCTGAACGTCGCATCATTTGAGCTGATGCCTTCGCCCGAGGAGATCCACAAGCGGGTGCCGATCTCCGACAAGGCGTCGGATACCGTGTTTCAGGGCCGGGAAACCATCAAGCGGATCCTGGACCGCAAGGATCCCCGCCTGTTCGTGGTGGTCGGTCCCTGTTCGATCCATGATCCGGTCGCGGGTTTCGACTATGCCCAGCGGCTCAGCAAGCTGGCGCAGGAAGTCCAGGACACTTTCGTGCTCGTGATGCGGGTCTACTTCGAAAAACCGCGGACATCGACCGGGTGGAAGGGCTTCATCAATGATCCGCGCATGGACGACTCCTTCCACATCGAGGAGGGCATGGAGAAGGCCCGTCGCTTTCTGTTCCAGGTCTCGGAACTGGGTTTGCCCGCAGGCACCGAGGCCCTGGATCCCATCGCGCCCCAGTACCTGGGAGACCTGATCGCCTGGACCGCTATCGGCGCGCGCACTTCGGAGTCCCAGACCCATCGCGAGATGGCGAGCGGGCTTTCCACCCCCGTGGGCTTCAAGAACGGCACGGATGGCGATCTCGGGGTAGCAATCAACGCCATCAAGTCGGCGGCCAGCCCCCACAGCTTCCTCGGAATTAACTTCCAGGGGCGTTCCACTGTCGTGCGCACGCGGGGCAACAGCTACGGCCACATCGTCCTGCGGGGCGGCGACGGCAAGCCCAATTACGACACGGTGAGCATCTCCATGACCGAACAGGCGCTGGACGAGGCAAAGCTGCCGCGAAACGTGGTGGTGGATTGCTCCCACGCCAACTCACGGAAGGACCCCAAACTGCAGCCGCTGGTCATGGTCGATTGCGTGCACCAGATCCGAGAGGGCAACCGGTCCATCGTAGGGCTCATGGTGGAGAGCAACATCGTGAGTGGCAACCAGCCCATTCCCAAGGACCTGTCCAAGCTCATCTACGGCTGCTCGGTGACCGACGCCTGCGTGGACTGGCCCACCACGCGGAAGATGATCCGGGAGGCGCGGGGGATCCTGCACGACATCCTTCCGGCCCGCGCCTGACAGCAAGCAGGCACGGGAGCGCGACTCGCGACGCGGCTGGATCCGCCGCGCAACCAAGCTAGAATCGCAATTCCATGAAGATCCGTCTGATCCGGTATTGGGAGCAAGCCCGGGGCAGCTATTGGTTCGTCCCGGGCCTGATGTCGCTGGGCGCCGTCGCCCTCGCGGTGGGCCTTGGCTTTGTGGACATGATGGCCCAGACTCACGAGTTCCCAACCCTTGAAACGCTCTATGTGGCGGGCCCTTCCGGCGCCCGCGCGGTGCTTTCCACCATCGCTGGCTCGGCCATCACCGTGGCCGGCGTGGTGTTCTCCATCACCGTGGTGGTTCTCAGCATGGCCTCGGCCCAGTTCGGGCCGCGCCTGCTGCGCAATTTCATGGAACATGGGGGCACCCAACTTACCCTCGGCACCTTTATCGGCACCTTCATCTACTGCCTGCTTGTTCTTAGCACCGTGCGCAGCGAAGGCGGTCACGCCTACGTTCCTCAGATCTCCGTCGGCGCGGGCGTGCTGCTGGGGGTGGTCAGCTTCCTGCTCCTCATCTACTTCGTGCACCATGTCTCGATCTTCATCCAGGCGCCCCGCATCATCGATGATGTGGCTCGCAACCTGGAGCACACGCTGCGGGCCAGCTTTCCCGAGCGCGCCGAGGGTCCGCCCGCACCGACGCCAGACGAGGAGGCGGAAGAGGCGGAGGCGCTCTCGAAGGAGGCCCTGCAGCCCGGCTGCACGGCGATCAACGCGCCGCGCTCCGGCTACGTCCAGGCCGTGGATCTGGACGGCCTGGTCGCGATTGCGGAGGAGAAGGCTCTGTTCCTCCGGTTGCGGCTGCGCCCGGGGCAATTCGCCGTCGCCGGCCGGGCCCTAGCCGATGCCGCGCCCGCAGCCGGCATGGACGACGAACTGGCGAGTGGGATAGCGGGCGCCTTCGTGATCGGTCCCGAACGCACTCCCACCCAGGATCCGGAGTTCGCGGTGAACCAACTGGTCGAGCTGGCGCTGCGGGCGCTCTCTCCCGGCATCAACGACCCGTTCAGCGCCATCAACTGCATCGAGCGTCTCGGCTCGTCGCTGGCCACGCTTGCCGAGAGAACCCTCCCGTCGCGCTTCCGGCGCGACGCGGATAACCGGGTACGGCTGATCACCGAGCCCTACACGTACCGCGGCATCGTGGACGCCGCCTTCAACCAGATCCGCCAGGCCGCGCGCTGCAACGCAGCAGTCATCTTCCGCATGCTGGAGATCCTTCGAGCCCTGGGTCAGGCGGACCTTCCGCACCCTTACCGGGCGGCCCTGCGCGAGCAGTGCCAAGCAATCCACGAACTCGGACGCGACTGCTTTCCCAGCGAGCGGGACCGGCGGGATTTCGAAGACCGGTACCTGGTTGCCATGACAGCCCTGGAGAGCCCGGAAACCTAGGAAACCCCGAAATCCTCCGTCAGAGAACGTGCAGGGTAATGAAACGCCACCGGGCCTTCCGGTTCGGCGTTGAGAAACTGGTGCACGGAGGGATTGGGGGACGCGATCATCTCGGCCGGCGTTCCCTCGCCCACCAGCTTTCCGTCGGCGATGAAATAGGCGCGATCTACCACCTTGAGAGACTCGGAAACGTCGTACGTGACCACGATGGACGTCGCCCCCAGGCCGTCGTTAAGCCGCCGGATCAGATGCGCGATCACGTTGAGCGAAATGGGGTCGAGGCCGGCGAACGGCTCATCATAAATGATAAGCATCGGGTCCAGGGCGATGGCACGCGCCAGCGCAACCCGCCGGGACATGCCGCCGGAGAGCTCCCCGGTCGTCATGGAATGCGTGCCCCGCAGCCCGACCGCATGCAGCTTCATGAGCACCAGGTCGCGGATCATGCTCTCGGGCAAGTCCGTGTGCTCGCGCATGGCAAACGCGATGTTCTCGTACACCGAGAGGTCCGAGAACAGCCCGCCGCCCTGGAACATGACGCCAATCTTTCGCCGCAGCGCATACAGACCGTCGTTGTCCAGCTCGTGCACCACCTGTCCATCCACCCGCACGCGCCCGCTCGCCGGCCTGAGCTGACCACCGATCAGCCTCACCAGGGTCGTCTTGCCACAGCCGCTGGAGCCGAGGATGCCGACCGTCTGGCCGCGCGGTATCCGGAGACTGAGGCCCTTGAGGACCTGGTTCTCGCCATAGGCGTAGTGCAGGTCCTCGACCTCGACCAGGTAATCGACTTTATCGCTCATGGAATGAATCGCCCGAATCCAGCCTCTGCGAACACCCGCCATTGCGGGACTCTCTCTCGACAAGACCAATGATATCCGAGGACAATGGCGGCCAGGATATTTTGACCTCGGAGGGTATCCCATGATCGTGCTTGTCACCGGCGCCACCTCGGGATTCGGGGCCGCCATCGCCCGCCGCTTTGCCGCCGGCGGCGCCCGGATCATCGCCGCCGGCCGGCGCCAGGAGCGGCTCTCCGCCCTCGCGGCCGAACTCGGAGGCAATTGCCTTCCTCTGACCCTGGATGTGCGAAACCGTGAGGAAGTGAACCGCGCCGTGGCCGGCCTGCCACTGGACTTTGCGGCCATTGACGTCCTGGTCAACAACGCAGGTCTCGCCCTTGGGCTCGAGCCCGCCCACCGGGCGAGTCTCGACGACTGGGATCAGATGGTGGACACCAATGTCAAAGGCCTCATGTACTGCACCCGGGCGGTTCTGCCGGGGATGGTGGAGCGCAACCACGGCCACATCGTCAACATCGGTTCCGTGGCCGGTGAATTCCCCTATCCCGGCGGCAACGTGTACGGCGCAACCAAGGCCTTCGTGTACCAATTCACCCTCAACTTGAAGGCAGACCTGCTGGGTACCAATGTGAAAGTCACCGACGTGCAACCTGGCCTGTGCAGCGGCAGCGAGTTCTCCGAGGTGAGATTCAAGGGCGACCGGAGCAAGGCCGAATCGATTTATGCCGGGACCGAGCCCCTGACGGCGGAGGACGTCGCGGAAACCGTGCACTGGGTGGCGACCCGGCCGCCCCATTTCAACGTCAACGCCATTTCCATCATGCCCCTGTGCCAGGCCTGCGGGCCCTTGGCGATCCACCGCAAAAAGGAACAATCTGGATAGCGCGGGCAGCTTGCGTCCGGCCTCTGCCGGTCTTTTCCCGGCATCCTCCGCGGGGCCGCCCTTATACGCATTCAAGGAGAAATTCCGATGAAGCGCAACGCATTCTGCGCCCTTCCGCTGCTGGCGTTCGCGTCGCTGGCCTGGGCGACCCCCCTCGAGATACGGCCCGGCTTCTGGGAGATCACCACAAGGATCGAGGTTCCGGGCATGCCGATCGAAATGCCTTCCCAGAAGGTGCGGCGCTGCTACACGAAAAAGGACGTGGATAACATTACCCGCCCCGGCGTGCGGCAGGTTCAGGACTGTGAGATCAGGGACCAAAGGGTCGAAGGCAACAAGGTCACCTGGAAGATGGAATGCCGGGGCAAGACCGCCATGAGCGGAACCGGCACCGTGCTTGTCAACCCCACCTCTTTCCACGGAACCATCAAGAGCAGCATGACGCAGGGCGGGGCGACGATGGAAATGACCCAAGGCGTATCCGGCAAACGGATCGGTGACTGCAAGTAGCAACCGGGGCGCCGGCTAAGGCTGGCTGGCGCTCGCCGTTTTCATGGCCTTCCACTCCCCGCGCTCGACCCGATACACGGTGATGGCGCCCGCCTTGAGATCGCCCCGATCGTCGTAGGCAAGCACCGGGGTGGTCACTCCGGGCATGCGGGTGCGGCCCAGTTCCGGAAGGTAGCGCGCCGGGTCGGTGGAGTCGGCCCTTTGCATGGCACCGACCAGGGCCTTCGTCGCGTCGTAGGCATAGGGGGAGTAGATCTCCACCGGCGAGCCGAATCGCGCCCGGTAGCGGGCCTCGTATTCCTTTCCACCGGGCATCTGCTGCAGTGGAAGGCCCGCCAGGGAGGCGATGGTTCCATCCCCTGCTTCGCCTGCAAGTTTGATGAATGTGGGGGACTTGAACATCTCCCCACCCATGAATCGCGCCGAGAGCCCCAGTTGACGCATCTGGCGTGCCATGGGCCCGGCCTGGGCATCCGCACCCCCAAAATAGATGAGATCGGGGTCAGCGGACTTGATGGCGGTGAGAATCGCGGTGAAATCGGTGGACTTGTCGTCGGTGAACTCGCGTCGCACGATCTCGCCCCCGGCGCCCCTGGCGGCCTTTTCGAACTCGTCGGCGAGCCCCTGTCCGTAAGCGGTACGGTCGTCAATGATCGCGATGCGCCTGGCCTCCAGCTTCTGCACCGCGAATGCACCCATCACGCTGCCCTGCTGGGTGTCAGAGGTCATGGCGCGGAAGGTCGTACGGTAGCCCTGGCCCGTGTAGGCCGGTGCCGTGGCCATGGCGATTTGAGGAATGCCCGCGTCGGCATAGATTTTCGAGGCCGGGATGCTGGTTCCGGAATTGAAGTGGCCGATCATTCCGGCGATTCTCTGGTCCACGAGCTTTTGAGCCACCACCGTGCCCTGCCGGGGGTCGGCTTGGTCGTCCTCCGACAGCAATTCGAAGCGGACCGCCTGGCCGCCGATCACGGGGCGCCCAGCGTTGATCTCTTCCAGGGCCAGGACGACCCCGTTTTGCATGTCCTTGCCGTGGTGTGCCTGGGGCCCCGTCAGTGGCGCGGCAAAGCCAAGCTTCACCACCAATTCTTTGCTTTGGTGTGGAGCCGCCGTCCCCTGGGGCGGTGCCTGCTCGCCGCACGCCCCCAAAAGAGCTGCGACAAATATAGCACTGAGTAGCTGGCAAAAAGCTCCTGAACGCATGAACAAATCCCCGCTTCTGGAAACTCTTGCGAGAGCCAAATTGTAACGATCGCCGCCAGGAACGAGAATGCGCCCCGAAAGGCAAGGAGCCACCAGAGCAGGACCTGCCGCTAGGACGCCCGCTATCGCGCCCCATGAGCCTTCACCGAACGGCCGTCACGCCGCCT
>DKBC01000070.1 GCA_002451065.1 Betaproteobacteria bacterium UBA6910 | reverse complement strand
GCGACGAAAACTCGTCCACATCGATGTCCGCCGGAATTCCTTCCGGATACGCCTTCAGCCAGATCTTTTCCACGCTCCCCCCATTCATTCTCGAGACTGCCGGAAGGGTCATTATGGGCGGCGACGCCGCGCCGTGCCACACCGAGCCTTCTCTGAGGGTCGAGCAGCCGAGCGCCGCCCAATCCCACTAACCCCCGCGCAGTGTAACGCGCTCTCCTCAAAGCGAGGATGGCGGGAACGAGATGCGGTTCCCGGTGGATCTTTCCTTGGCTCCGGTTCCCCGGTCAGCCTCGCGCGCGCCGTCGGGGGAGGCGGGCGCTCTTGTTTTTGGGCGGCGCGTCCTCCGGCAGGGCCAGGCGCCGGCGCAGGCGCGGCGCCAGCCAGTCCACCAGTGCGCGCACCCGGGAGGGCATGAGCCGCCCCTGGGGATAGACAACGTGGATGGGCAGCGGCGGAGGCTCGTGGTCCAGGAGCAGGAACCGAAGTCTGCCCTCAGCCTCGGCAGCGCGGGCCTGGTAGCAGAGGAACATGCCGCAGCCGAGCCCGTTCACGGCCGCGTCCAGCGCCGCGTCCACCTGGTTGGTGACCAGTGGGCCATCAATCGTGACGCGCTTCGGTTTGCCCTCGCCGCGGAACTCCCACTCACTGCCGGCAATGAGCCCGGTGAAGCGGATGCAGGCGTGGTCGGCCAGGTCTTCCGGGACGGCGGGAGTGCCGGCGCGGCGCAGGTAATCAGGGCTGGCGCAGATCACGCGCCGGGTCTCTCCCACCGGGATCGCCACCAGGGAGGAATCGGCCAGATGCCCGATCCGCACCCCCAGGTCCATGCCTTCCTCCAGCAGGTTCACCACCCGGTCCAGCAGCAGCAGTTCGGCCCGCACCTTGGGATAGGCGCCCAGGAACTGCGTCAGCAGCGGCGCCACGTGCAGGCGCCCAAACATCACCGAGGAGGTGAGGGCGATCCGTCCCTGGGGCGTGACCTGGCGTGCGCTCAGGGCCGCCTCGGCTTCCTCCACCTGGGCCAGGACTCGCCGGCAGCTATCCAGGTAGTCGCGCCCTTCCTCGGTGAGGGCGATGCGCCGGGTGGTGCGGGTGAGCAGGCGGGCACCCAGCTCTCGCTCCAGCGCCGCCAGAGTGCGCACCATCGAGGGCAGGGAAATGCCCTGGGCGTCGGCCGCCGCCGTCAGGCTGCCCCGATCGGCGATGGCCACGAAGGCGGTCATGGCGCGTAGCTTATCCATGGCCTGTATTATTGCAAAAAATGCAGCAGTCAAATAGCAAACACCCCATTTATTGAAAACGCTGCAGTGATCACCATGGGCTCCACCTTAGCAAGAGCTGCAGCCGACCCACCCACTTGAGAGGGAGCCGAACCATGTCCCGCATTCACCCCGTCGATACCAGGACCGCCGCCGGCGAAGCCCGGCAACTCCTGGATGCCGTCCGGTCGCAATTGGGCACCGTGCCCAACTTCCTGCGGGTGCTGGCCCACTCGCCCAGGGCCCTGGGCGCCTTCCTCGGCATGCACTCCAGCCTCGGCGGCGGCGCCCTCCACCATGCGACTCAGGAGCGCATTGCATTGGCCGTCGCCGAGGGCAATGGCTGCGAGTACGGCGTCTCCGCCCACACCGCCATCGGCCGCATGGCGGGACTCAGCGACCAGGAGATGCTGCTCAACCGCCAGGGCGGCTCGGCGGACCAGAAAGCCGCTGCGGCGGTGGCATTCGCCAGGGCCCTCAACGAGCACCGGGGCGAAGTCACCGGCGCCGAGTTTGTCGCCGCCCGCGCCGCCGGGCTGAGCGACGCCGAGATCGTGGAGGTCATCGCCGCGGTGGCACTCAATTTCTTCACCAACGTCATCGGCAAGTCGACGCGGCTGGAGATCGACTTCTCCAAGGTCCGGCTTCTCCCTGGCGCCCACCAGGCCGCGGCCTGACTTGCAAACTCCCGGCGCAAACCGTGCCGGGAGCCCGCGACCAGAAAGAAGGAAACCGCCATGGCACAGCGCTTCGCCCAAATCGCCTTCACCGACTCCGTCAAGGCTGCCCAGGAGCGCCACGGCTCCCGCGGTCTCTACGCTCGCCTCGACAGCCGCGGCGAGACCCGCGACGAACTCGGTCCGGTTGAGGCTGAGTACATTGCCGAACGCGACAGCTTCTACATGGCCACCGTCAGCGAGACCGGCTGGCCCTATGTCCAGCACCGGGGCGGGCCGCCGGGATTCCTGCGGGTGCTGGGGCCCAGGACCCTGGGCTTTGCCGATTTCAGGGGCAATGTGCAATACGTGACCTTGGGGAATGTGTCGATGAACAACCGCGTGGCGCTGATCCTGATGGACTACGCCAACCGCCGCCGGCTCAAGATCCTGGGGCGCATGAAGAGCGTGGACGCCGCCGACGCGGACTCCGAACTCCTGTGCCGGGTGGAGGCCGCGGACTACCGGGCGCGGGTGGAGCGAATCATGCTGATCGAGGTGGAGGCCTTCGACTGGAACTGCCCCCGGCACATCACGCCCCGCTTCACCGAGGAGGAGGTGGCCGAGCGGATGGCGCCGCTCAAAGCGCGAATTGCGGAGCTGGAGGCGAAAACTGGGGAGCGGGGTTCAACTGCGGCCTGAACCTTGCTCTCGAAGCGCGCTCGGCGCTGCCGACCATTTCCGCCAAAGAAGAACGCGGGACCGCGACTCCCTAACCGCCCTTCGTCCAGGAATCCCGCAACGTCACGGCCCGGTTGAACACCGGCCTCTCCGGCCGGGAGTCCCGCCGGTCCGCGACAAAATAACCGTGGCGCTCGAACTGGAAGCGCTCCTCCGGTTCGGCGTCGCGGAGCGAGGGCTCCAGGCAGGCGGTGATGACTTCCTTGGAGTTGGGGTTGAGGTCGTCGAGGAAATCGTGCTCCTCCCGGACCTCGGGGGCATGCTCCCGGCCGGTCTCGTCCGCGATGGCGCCGTGGGGCGCGGAGATGTGGACCCCCGCCTCCCGCCCCTTGCTGGAGCCGGGAAAGGGCACAGCGAACAGGCGCTCATAGAGCCGCACCTCGCCCTCGCAAGCGTGCCGCGCCGAGACCCAGTGGATGTTGCCCTT
>DKBC01000128.1 GCA_002451065.1 Betaproteobacteria bacterium UBA6910 | reverse complement strand
GCCGCTTCAGCCGTTCGTCGTCCCGCGCACGCCGACTCGGCCCCCGGCGCCGCCAGGCATAGAACCCGCTCGCCTTCACCCGCAACAGCCGGCACATCATGCGAATCGGGAACTGCCTCCGCTGGGACTCGATGCAGGCATACCTCACTTGCCTTCCTTCGCGAAGTACGCCGCCGCGCTTTTTAAAAAATCCCGCTCCTTCTTCACTTGCGCGAGTTCCCGGCGCAGCGCCATCAGTTCCTCATCGCGGGCCACCCCTTGGCCCGCAAAGGCTTGCCGGCCGTGCTCGGAGAGCTCCCGCCGCCAGCGCCGGATCAGCCCCGCTTCGATCCCCAGGCCCTCAGCTACCCCCACTACGGTCTGGCCCGGCCGACTCGCCAGCGTCACCGCTTCCCGCTTGAACTCCGACGAATACGTGCGTCGCGTCTTCCTTTCCATCAAACACCTCCTCGGCCATTATCGGCCTTATCTCAGGTGTTCACTATTTCCGGGCAAAACCACGGCCACCTAATACCACTGGAAGTCGCGGTATGCCGGGGCTGGGGTGGCGGAATTGAAGCGGCTGCGCGAGTTGGAGGCCGAGAACGCGAAGCTCAAGCGCATGTACGCCGAGCTCGCGCTCGAGAACACGGCGATCAAGGATGTTCTGAGCCGAAAGCTCTGACGCCGCCGGCCAAGCGCGAGGCGATCCGGATCATGACCGAGGAGCACGGTCTGGCGATTGCCCACGCTTGCCGAGCAGCCCGGCTGTCGCGGGCGGCGTACTACAGGCCGGTAATCAACTGGACGAAGCGGGATGCCGCAGTGATCGCGGCGATCAACGCGGCGCTCGCGGAGCGCATCCGTTGGGGTTTCTGGAAATGCTATGACCGGATCCGGAATCTGGGTCATCCGTGGAATCACAAGCGCGTGCATCGGGTGTATTGCCGGATGAAGCTCAATCTACCGCGGCGAGTGAAGCGGCGACCGCCGACACGAGAGCGGCAACCGCTGTTCGTCGTGCCGGAGATGAATGAGGTGTGGGCGTTGGACTTCATGCGCGACACCTTGTACGGCGGACGCGTGTTTCGGACCTTGAACGTGATCGACGAAGCGAATCGTGGCGCCTTGGGCATCGACATTGCGGTCAGTATCCCGGCGACCCGAGTGATTGCTTTCGCCGAACAGTTGATCGACCTGCATGGTCGGCCCCGCGCCATCCGTTGCGACAATGGCCCCGAACTAACGAGTGAAGCGTTCACCGCCTGGTGCAAGGCGCAGGACATTGAGCTGCGCTTCATCCAACCGGGAAAGCCGGATCAGAACGCCTATATCGAGCGTTTCAACCGAACCTACCGGGAGGAAGTCCTGAGCNNTTACCGCGAGCAGTTGCTCGCCGCCAAAACTCCAGTTTAGAACTGTCTACTTGACGGGGAAGCTTACGGGACTTACACCCATAACAGTGTGCCCATGCTGGGCGCACAGGAGAAAAGGCTCCTAGTCTCTCAAGAGCCCTTTTCAGATCATCAATGTAGCGGTCCGAGTCAACGTAAGAATTTCGTAGCGGGGCAGCGACGGCATTGAAGGACAGCAAAGAGGAACTGCTCCAGATCATCGATGCCTGGGCGGCGGCGAAGCGACTCGAGGATTTCTTCGCGGACGCCGAACGCCGAGCCCGGGATTTACCTGACGACCAACGGGAGCGCACAATAGAACGGCTCGACTGGCACACGCCCTGATCGGCAGCACCGATGCACTGGAGCGATTCGATGCATGGCGAGCGCCGGAGGAGCGATCAAATAGGTTTTATTTTAGGCAGTTAATCAACCGAATCGATTTTGGGGGTATCTGTGGGGGCATAATCGGCATTTTGCATTTTAAGCCATTGATTTATAAGGCAATGTGATTGTCGCCGCCTCCACCACGAACACTTCCAGTACCATCCAGCGCCGTCTGCCAGGTGGCGTCTTTCTCTGTATTCTCCCGAGCGTTGTTCCGTTATTCGGTCTTCGGGACGGGAGGGAGCGTCGTTCCTGAACTCCGGATGGATCACGCCGCCCAGATGCGCCACGCCCGCGGCATCCGGAAAGCAGCCGTCCGGTTCAGCACCCCAACCCCACGAGCGCTTCTCCCGGCTGGCTCTGGAAGCCTCGGGCAGCGAGCGTCGCCCTGAGCAGCGCCTGGAAACGCGAGCCAGCAGTCTCCGCCAAGCTCCGGCGAGTGGCGCCAATCGACCACCGCCGGACGTGCTGTCCTTCCTCAGTGATGCGCCGCAACACGGCGTAGCGTTCTGCGCGAAACGATGGCGGGCCCTTCGACCGGGTCTACCCCGCTGGCAGGCGAAAAGCCGTGCATCCCACTCCCAGTAAGGTCAACCGCCACGATCTCCCTCGTGGTCTCAGCCAGACCCAGATGCAGCGTGCGCCAGAGACACCGGCATCCGGTACTGGCGCCGCGAGGCCACCGCCTCCCGATCGACGCACGGCGTCATGCCGCCGCGGCGCAGCAACGGATGTCGCGCGGGCCGAGCGAAACGCAAAGCAATCGTATTTGAAGAAAGGCAGGAGTATGCTGAACAGCCTTCGCCGAGGCCGCCGCATCTGAGACGGACCACGGTACTGGCAGCGGCAGACTTCGGCGATGCCTGGGCATGGGGGGTGAAGGGATGGCTTGCTCGGCCAAGAATTGAGCAGGAGATGGTTTGTTGCCGGGCCCGCCTCCGGTTGGTTCGGGGCGCGGCCGGTGAGGCGGTCTCCGTTTCTCGCCGGCGGCGGCCGCCTACGGCTCGCCCCCCTGGCATCCGGCGGCGAGCTTGTATTCTCTGTAACCGCAACCGAGGGAGACCGACATGAAGCCAGTGCGCTTTGCGAAGTTCTTCGTGCTTTACCTGGCGGGCGTAGCAAGTCTGCTCGCGTTTCCTGCCGCCGCCGCGGAGCGGCCCAAGCTAGTCCTCATGATCACCGTGGATCAGTTGCGCGGGGACATCCCGATTCGCTTTGCGCATCGCTTCGGATCCGGCGGCTTCCGTTATCTGCTGGACAACGGCGTGTACTACTCCAACGCCCATTACCAGCACGCCACCAACTTCACCGCGGTAGGGCACGCCACCCTCGCCACCGGCGGCAATGGCCAGCAGCACGGTCTGGCGGGCAACGACTGGCACGACTTCGCGACCGGCAAGCAGGTCTACTGTGTCGAGGACGACCGCTACAACATCATCAGCCGGGAGAAAAAGGCCCACGAGGGCATATCGCCCCGCAACCTGACCTCCACCACCATCGGCGACGAACTGGTGATCGCCACGGGCAAGCGCGCACGGGTGTTTTCCGTCTCCATCAAGGACCGGGGCGCAATTCTGCCCGGCGGCCACCTGGGCAAGGCATTCTGGTTTTCCACCAGCACCGGGGAGTTCGTCACCAGCACCTACTACTATGAGGACTACCCGGAGTGGGTGAAGGCGTGGAACAAGGAGAAGCGGGCCGACCGCTACCGCGACAAGACCTGGAGCCTGAGCTTCCCGGAGGACACCTACGTCAATCACATCGCCGACACCCACGAGCGGCCCTACGGCGGACTTAGCAAGGCCTTCCCAAAGCCGATGAAGGACGCGGATCCGAAGAAGTATTACGGGGCGCTGCGATTCACGCCGTTCGGGGACGAAGTGACGCTGGACTTCGCGCTAGAACTCCTGCGCAAGGAGCGGCTTGGACAGGGCCCGCACACCGACATGCTGGCAATCAGTTTCTCGGTCACCGATTACATCGGGCACGCCCACGGCATCGAGAGCGTCGAGTACGAGGACAACATCATCCGGCTTGACCGCACCCTCGAGGAACTGTTCAAGAACATCGACCGCGACGTGGGACTGGCCAACACCCTGATCTTCCTGTCGTCCGACCACGGCATGGACATGGTGCCGGAGAACAAGGCGGAGCTGGGCTACGAGGCAGGGCGCCACTATCCGGAGAAGTTCCTCGCGGCAGTCAACGCGGGCCTGCAAAAGCGCTACAACACCACCGAGCCGCTGGTGGTGGCGTTCTGGAATCCCAGCCTGTACCTGAATCTCGACTTGGTCAAGAAGCTGGGGCTGGAGGTGAGCGCGGTGGAAGACGCCCTGCGCGAGGAGATATTGAAGGTCCCGGGCGTCGACGTGGCGGTAACCCGCACCCAGTTACTCAAGGGAGACGTCCCCAACAACCCCATCATGAACAAGGTGCAGCGCTCCTTCCACAGCAAGCGCTCGGGTAACGTGACTTTCGTCCAGGACCAGTACTGGTACCTCTATCCCAAGGCTGAGGAATTCGCCGGCATGCACGGCTCGCCATACTCCTACGATACCTACGTGCCGATCGTGTTTGCCGGTCCCAACATCAAGCCCCAGAAGGTGACGCGGTTGGTGGCGCCGGAGGACATCGCCTCGACAGTGGCGCAGATCCTGGGCACCGTGCCGCCGTCGGGCTCGGTGGGCACACCGCTGGTCGAAGTGCTCGGCGAACGACCCTGAGCCTCCGCCGTCCGGCACGGGCCTCCAAGTTATCAGGCGACGCGTCATTTCAGAACCCGCGTCTCCTTGCAGAAAACACGCATACGTGGAAATCGATGACTTTTCGCGGCGGCGAGGCCCTAAATGTCGCGGTGCGGGTCTTGGCGATATCAGCTGGAGCGTTCTCCCAAGTGGCCCCTGTTTCAAGGGCTGCTCGCGGTCATTTGTACCATGGGCAAATCGCGGCTGGCGTTGCCATTGGAACTTGTTGCCTTGCGGCTTGTGACCTTCCGCCGACTTATCTCCCAGAGAGTGGTTAGCAATGTCCGAGTTGTGATTCCAACCTTTTTCCCGTTCCGATGTGCTGGCGGGCAAGCCCGCCCTGCGGTGCCCCACGAACTCCGGCGAATAGTTCGTTGATTGGCTCCTGACTCTATCCTCGCAGGGATTGGGGTCTCCGGGAATACCGGGGCGATCGAGTAGCATGTCCCCTTCGCCGCACCTGCTGAGTTCCGCGCCATGCCGTCGATACTTTTCCAGGACGATTACCTGATCGCCATCGACAAGGCGCCGGGCCTGCTGGTCCACCGCACGGATGTGGATCGTCATGAGCGGCGATTTGCGGTTCAGCTGCTGAGGGATCAGATCGGGCGCGAGGTTCACCCGGTCCACCGCCTCGACCGGGGCGCTTCCGGGGTGCTGCTGTTTGCCCTGGACCGGGATACCGCGCGGGCCACGAGCCGTCTGTTCGAGACGCAAGAAGTCGAGAAAACCTACCTGGCCGTGGTGCGGGGGTGGCCGCCGGATCAGGGGGAGATTGCGCATCCCCTTCCCCGCCGCCTCGACGAGTACGAGGGGCGGGGTGGCGTGACGCAGAATAGTGTCCAGAAAGCGACGACCCGGTACCGGCGTCTCGCCACCACCGAGCTGGCTCATTCCGTGGACGGGTTTCCCACCAGCCGCTACGCGCTGGTTTTGCTGGAACCCCTCACCGGACGCCGCCACCAGTTGCGGCGGCACATGAAGCACATCGCGCATCCCATCATCGGCGACTCCACCTACGGCAAGGGGCGGCATAATCGCCTGTTCCAGAGTCTTTTCGGATGTCACCGGCTGCTGCTGGCCTGTGTGAATCTGCGCGTCCCCCATCCCGTAACCGAGGCACCCCTGAATTTGACGGCGCCCGTGGGCAAAGAATTTGCCTCGATCATTCACCGCCTGGGATGGATCGACGCAGTTTCCCAGGACTGGATCTAGCTCCGCCGTCAGACCCGGATATCTGCCGGGAACCGCCGAAGTTCCCCCATTCGCGGACACGCCGTACGCCACCGCGGGCATTTCCGGATCATCGAAGCCGGAAGCCGATTCATCATACGATTCCTGTTTTCGTCTCGCCGCTATGATTGGGCACGAAAGGAATGCCCCCTGACGACGGCTGGACGGCCGCAGGCGGCCAATCTTCCCGCTGGCGCACCCCGCCAGGCCGTCAAGGATGACCCATTTATTTCGGCTTCTTCGTCTGGGCGTCCCTCACGCCCTGCTCGTAGGCCCGCTGCTCGTTCTTCTTGCTCTGGTCGTAAAGGTAGCCGCCCGCGGCGCCGGTGGCGGCTCCCGCCGCGGCCCATCCCCACTTGCCGGAGATAATGCCGGCGGCGGCCCCGCCGATGGCGGCGCCCGTCGTCACACGCCGCTCCGTGTCGCTCATGCTGGCACACCCGGCCAGCGCCATGACGCTGACCAGGGAGCAGGAAACGATGAAATTGCGATTCATAAGTACTCTCCCGTTCTTACGTTAACGTTCAGGGCTACTTCTTGCACGGATAAGCTTCCGCCAGGTACCGGAACAGCGCGTCCGCCGCCCGCTCGCTCATGTGCTGCGGATGGGTCTTGGCCCAGGCGACATAGCCGTCCATCACGTCGCCGAGCGAGGGCCTGGGGTCAGGCGCGCAAACGAAGCGGTCAGAAGCCGGTTCCGTCGCGTCATAGTACTGATAAGCCCCGACCAGGTATCCGTGGCAAAATTCCCTGGCATTGACGTGATGCGGATGATCGGCGGGAACGCTGCAGAGTTCCACCAAGCCCGACGCGTTTTTTACATGAAATTCCTCCTTGTCCGCGGCCATTGCCGGCCCCGCCAGCATGAATGCGGCCACAGCGATCAATTTACGCATTTTGATTCCTCTCCACTAATCACGGGTTATTGCTGAAAAAATACGTCCGCAAGAATGCTACGTGCTGTGCCTCCTTGGAACTGGGCGTCTGCAGCGCGCCGCCACACCCGGCATTACATGCCGTCGAGAATCGCCTGCTTCCGGGACTTGTACTCCTCCGGGGTGATGTAGCCCCCCGCCGCCAGCTTGTCCAATTGCTGCAGCTTCTGTTCCGGCGTGAGCTTCGCCGGCGCCGTCTGCCGCGGCGCCGGCTGGGGCGCCGGCCGCGAGGCGTAGTAGGCCTGGGCCTCCTCCGCCTGGGTACGCCGCTCCATGTTTCTCAGAATGTTCGACGTAACCATGCCGCCGATAAAGGCGCCAGCGTCGCTCGCCAGCGCCGGCCCCTGCCATGCAACACCCGCCACACTCAGCGCGCCCATCAGCGCGCCCCGAAACGCCTTCGATGAATGAATCATTGCTCCTGTCTCCTCAGATCGCCGTGCACACCCCAAAGATCATGTAGCTTACCGGGCCGCCGGAAACCGACGTGGTCATCCGGCCCGAACCCCGGTCCACGGACAACGTCCACCCCTGGTGTTTCTCGATGCCCTGGATGACCAGGGAGCGCTCGCTGGTGTCCAGGCTGCGGAACGCCGACTCCACCTTGCTCTTCGCGTCGGCCGAGCGGGCGTGCACGACCTTGCCCTTGAAGTCCACGTACATGAAATCCGGCAACTCGAAGGTGCTCGCCCGATCCTCCATGCAGCCCAGGCGCTCCGCGCACGCCACCACGTCCGTCGCCGCGCACACCAAGTTGCTCTTGCCGTCGAATCCCGCCGCCAGCGCTCCCGGCGAAACCAATGCGGCCGCGGCCACGACCGCGGCTTTCCGCAACTCAAGCCTGAATCTCATTGAAATTCTCCATTTGTGATTCCGAGTACGAACCCCGGGGTTGACTGCCCCGGGGGTTGCTGCTGCGCCCTCCTCAGTTGAGGTCGCCGTCCTTCCAGAACTTGGTGCCCTGGGCCGCGCCGCCGACCTGGAGGCCGTTCTTGGTCAGCGTGTAGTAGTCGGCCTCGGGGATGCTGGCGGCGCCCTTGCCACCGCCCACCGACTTGTCTGCTGCCCCGGCCTCGGCGCTCACGCCTCCGCTGTATTCCCAGCCCTTGTCGATGAACTTCGCCAAGCCTTCCTTGGACTTGAAGATGATCAGGGTCTCGCCCTGCCCGACACCGGCCTGCAGCCCGGCGCTGGCCTGGGCCATGTTCATGTAGATGTCCTTATCGGTCTTGTTGTCGTGGGCGAGGCCGCTGCCGCCGGCGCCCCCCACCAGGAACGAGATGCCGTAGGTGGTGAAGATCCCGTACCCCGGCGCCTTGGCCGCCTGGGCCTTCAGCTCGGGCTTGACCTTGTAGAAACGCTCCAGGGAGGCCTGGGCGGCCTTCTTGATCTCGGCCTGCTTCTTGGCCTTGTCGGCGTCCGCCGCGAGGGCACCGCCGCTGGCGAAGGAGAAAAGCAGGACGGACAACAGCAACTCACGCAACTTCATGATGGTGATCCTTTCCTTAGAACGAGACGACAGAGGTTAAACAAACGCTTTATCGCCGGGGAGCGCCCGTCCCGAGACCGGCGACGCAGATTTCCCCGGACTTGCCACGCCCGGTTGGATTGCGCCACCCCGGCAAAGTTTCTTCATTGGGCGCCTGCCTTGGCGAGCAGGGGCGCCAACTCTACCAGAATTTCGCCCAGGGCCTGGCCGTATCCCCGCACCAGGGCGCTGGGGGAATCGTCGCTGAGGGGGACGCGGCGGCCGATGGAGCGCTCCAGCACCGGCTTCGCGCTGACACCCCGCAGGTCCATGACCGCGAACTGAACGGTCATCACAGCCGCCGGCGGGCGATCGGGGCGGAAATCGCCGTAGAGCTCGGTGACCACCGCTTCCAGGGCGTAGGACGCCGGCAGCGGAGTGCCCGGCTGGGAAACGGCCTGGAACGGCCCCGCCTGGTCCAGCCAGGCGGCCATCTTGCTCCCGAGAAGGGGTCCGGGCTCAGCGATGAACGCGTTGTAGAAGTCCGCCGTGTACTGCACTTCGTCCAGGCGGTAGACCAGGGCCCGTCCCGCGTAGGGCGGCGCCACGCGCACGCTGCCCACCCGCAGGTATTCCGGGCGGCGCGTCGCGGCAGCGGTCGGGGGCGGTGGCTCCACCACATAGGTGCTGGCTTCCGGAATCGGCTTGCCGATGCCGCACCCCGCGAGGACCAGGGCGGCCGATGCCGCCAGAACTAGGCGCAGAACTGTCATTTCGACTCCTTCTTCCGGCGGTCGATCTTCTCCGGCGGCCCGCCGATGAGGACGCCGGCCGGGTAACGCTTGGCGGTCTCCGACAGCGAGCGGAGGTTGTCCGCGGTAGCCCGCAGATCCTGCACGATCCCCCGCACGTCGTACTGGTTGTCGGCGAGAATGGCATTGGTGCGTTCGATGGCTTCGTCCAGGTCCTTGAGGATGCGGTCAATCTCGCCGCCCTCCGCCGAGGCTTCCTGCAGCCGCGCCGTGAAGGCCGCCGCATTGTCCACGGTCTGGGTCAGGGCAGGATCGGCCAGAAGTTTGTCGAGCCGTCCGGCGGCACTGGAGAAGTTCGCGACGGCCTGGTCCATGGGGGCTCTGGCGATCACACCATCAATTCGCTGCACCGTGGCGCGGGCGTCCTTGAGCAGTCCGTTGGCCTCCGCGGACAACTGGGCCACGTCCAGCTGGTCCAGCTTGGTGTCCACATTGACCAGCAACTTGTTCAGGTTCTGGCCCAGCTTGTCCACTTCCGCCTCGTTGAGGCTGGCCACGAATCTTTGCATGCCGGCGATGATCTCTCCGGTGAGGCTGGGCGCCGAGGGAATGTACAGGTAGTCCGGCTTCCAGCCGAACTCCAGGGGCGCGTGGGCCTTGGGGTCCAGGTAGTCGAGCGCCAGGTACTGCTGGCCGGTGATCCCTGCGAGCTGGGTCTGCACCCGCAGGCCCTTCGCCACGCCCAGGTCCACGTTTTTTCGCCAATCCTCGACCCGCTCCTTTGAGCCGGTCAATTCGCTCCGGACCACGATGTAGCCCTTGCGGCTCTCCGCCGGCACGTCGCGCTCGTAAAGCGCTCCGGACGTTTCGATCTCCACCACCGTTCCCAGGGGGACGCCCCGGAACTTGACCGGCGATCCGATTTCCAGCCCCGCCACGGACTTATCAAAATAGGTTTCGAACTTTATCGTGGGCTGGAATAGGGATTGCCCGCCCAGGATGAACAGAATCCCGAACAAGATCGCCAGAGTGACGATTACGAACAGGCCAAGCCGATAATGCCGCTGCTTCTCTTCCATGGTCAGCTTCCCGTTGCTTGCCGAGCCTCGTCGGGCAGGCGGTTGAAGAACTGGCGCACCCGCGGGTCCTCGCTGTGATCCCGCAGGTCCGAGGGCTTGCCCTCGGCGATGATGCTGTGGGACACCGGATCCAGCATCACGCCGCGGTCGGCGATGTTGAATATGCTTTGCAGCTCGTGGGTCACCACCACGAAGGTGAAGCCCAGGTTGTCCCGCAGAGAGCGGATGGTGCGGTCCAGGTTGGCCGCCGTGATGGGGTCCAGACCCGCCGAGGGCTCGTCCAGCATCAGCATGTCGGCGCCCAAAGCCATCGCCCGGGCAATGCCCGCCCGCTTTTGCATCCCCCCGGAGAGCTCCCCGGGCATGAGCGCCTCCGCGTGTCCCATTTCCACCAGTTGGAGCAGCATGCGCGCCGTGAGATTCTTCTCCGCCAGGCCCATGTCGGTGAACTCGTCCAGCGGAAATCGCACGTTCTGCAGTACGTTGAGGGACCCGAACAGGGCTCCGCTCTGGTACATCACGCCCATCCTGCGCTGCAGCTGTGCCTTCTTCTCCGGACCCGCGCGCACGATGCTCTCGCCATCGATGAGGATGTCGCCGGCCATGGGCTGGTAGAGGCCGATGATGTTCTTCATCAGGCTCGATTTCCCGCAGCCCGATCCGCCCAGGATCACCAGGATCTCGCCCCGATGCACGTCGAAGGAGGCGTTGTCCAGAAGCACGCGCTTGCCATACCCCATCTTCAGGCGGTTCACGCTAATGGCGGGCCCTCCTCGGGCGCCGGCCGCCGCGGTGCTGGGTATGTCCGCCATCTGCGCCATCCCGGCCCCGCCTCAGCTCGTCAGGACCGTGAAAATGCCGTCGATCACGACGATCCACACGATCCCCGTGACCACCGCACTGGTGGCCGACAGCCCCACCGAGGTGGCGCCGGCGCCGGTATTGAGGCCCCGCTGGCAGCCGATCGCCGCGATGGCCAGGCCGAACACCGAGGCCTTGAAGACGCCCAGCAGGAGGTCCCCGGCCCCCACGGCGCCGAGAAGCTGGTTGTAGAACTGAAGGAAGCTGATGTCGAAGGTCACCAGGACTAATGCCCCGCCGAACAGCCCGACGAGGTCGGCGAGGACGGCCAGCAGGGGAACCACCACCATGGAGGCCAGCAGCCGGGGCAGCACCAGGAAGTAGACCGGATCCAGGCCGAATGTAAGGATGGCGTTCACCTCCTCGTTCACTTTCTGGGTGCCGATCTCGGCGGCGAACGCGGCTCCGGTGCGGCCCGCGAAGACAATTGCGGTCATGAGGGGGCCAAGCTCCCGCAGCATGGCGACCCCAACGCCGTTCACCACGAAGATCACAGCCCCGAACTGTTGGGCCACCAGGCCGATCTCGAAGGCGATGATGACCCCCATCAGGAATCCGATAAGAAGAACGATGGGCACCGCGTTGGCGCCGGCCTCCGTGGCCACGCTGAGCACCTCGCTCCAGCGAACCTCGCCGCGGCCGATAATGGCCCGGCCCAGCGCCGTCCCGCAATTGCGCAGGAACCCGAGCATGATCCCCAGGTAGGTCAGCTGCTGACCGGCGGCCCACCCAATGTGCTCGATGACGCCTATGGCTTCGGGCTTTTCGTAGGCCTTGGCGTAACGCTTGGCATCGTAGGCCGGAATAAGGGCGGCCAGGTTGGGGGCCAGGTCGTGGATCTCCACCTCGGCGCCCGGCGGACGCTGCCGGCGCTTGAGATCGAAGATCAGGGCGATGCCGGTGTTGTCGATGTACTCCAGCCGCGACGCATCCACCAGGATGGGTCGGTCGGGGTTGCGGGCCAGGGTGTCCAAGGCCTTGCGCCAGATGGGCGCAACGGTGTACGCGGTAATGCGCCCTTCCAGCGAGAGGGTTACAGCACCTGTGGAAGGCGAGCCACTCACCGGCATCGCGCCCGCTGAGTTGGCCGGGTCACGGCGGCCTCGAGGCATGGGACGAAACAGCGGCCCACCTCCGCCAGCAGTGATTCCCTCGCCCCACCCGGAGTGTCGCTCACCACCCAGCGATCCACTGCGTCCTCAAGCTCCTAACCTCGCCCGGAAGCTGTCTGAGATGGCCGTTGCGGCGTCGAGCCAGATTCCGGCATTTCTATTTCTCCGCCACCTTCTTCCCGTGGGCCTCGTCGAGACGCTGGCGCAGCAGTTGCGCCCACTCGTCCATGCTCCTCTTCGTGTAGTCCCACTTGGAATAGGCCTTCACGTAGCTCGAAACCCCCTTCCCCACGCCCTCGGTCCATACGTACTTCTTGCCGACCTTGGTTTCGATGTAAGCCGCCAGCTGCTGGCTGCTCACGCTGTCCAGGGCCTCGAACTCAATGGTGGCCTCCCCGGTGAAGGGCGTGCTGCCCGGCTCCCGGGCCACCGCGCCCGCCCCGGCCTCGCCCATCCAGAGGAAAGGCACCACGAGGCTCGTCACCGACGCCTCCGGCCGGTTCGGCACCAGGTCCGTGACGGCAACCCTCAGGCGCAAAACATCGGGTCCCGGCTCCGCCACCATGGGGTATTCGTCCCCGACGGCCTTCTCGATGGCCTTGTAAAAATAGTCCGTCAGCATCTTCAGCTCGTCCGGGTCGATCCCCTTGTATTCGCTGTCGTCCTTGAACCAGACCTTGATGCGGTCCACCAGGAGCTTCTTGTAACTCCCGAACTTCGCCTCGGGATTACGGTAACGGTATGCCCCGTTTCCGTCCGGAACGGGCGCGAGTTTCACATAGTCGGTGAGGAAACCCTTGGTCTGGTATTCCCCGAACTTGGGCGCGTCGGCGGCCTGTGCTGTGGCGAGCGGCAACGCCAGCATTCCGCAAAACAACGCCTTGCATAAAAAAGACCCCGCTGCTTTCATAAAAGTTTCCTCATGGTTTGGTCGCACGGCGCGCCGCATTCCGCCACGTCACATCCGGGCACATCCGACGGTGCGCCATAACGGACGCAATCCTACACGAAAAATAATCTTATCATCTCGCTGAGTATCTCGGCCGCGGGCACCGGGGCTTCGCCTCGCCGCCGGCAAGCCAGCGCGGATTCACGGCGGCCGTTGTCGAGCGGGAACCCGCAACGCTATCTGAAGACGGGTTGCCAATAATCGGTGCGCTCCTGCATCTCCCCACGGGTATCTCCCGGGACAAGCTCCGCCGGGTCATTGCTTGCGCGAACCTGCCACTTCCCGCCGAGTGACCGATAGACATCAACCAGGTTAGCCGTCGCGCGTATCCAGGGCGATTTCCACCGGACTCATCAGATCACTTGACACGATCGCTTCGGGCGATGAGCCGTCGAGATTCGACCTCATGATTTTCGGGTTGACGCGCTGGTCCCCCACGTCCCCGCGATCGCTCCAGTAGATCTTGCCGCACGCGACATCGAGAGCGAGCTGCTTGGGCGTCGACGTCATCCCGAGGGGGACCAGCGTCTCGATGTTCTTGCCGTCCAGGTCGGCCCGCAAGATGCGCCCGTCGTTGATGGCCGCCGATTTGTCCGCCGCCCCTCCCAGCCCCATGTCGGTCCAGTACATTTTGCCGCTGGCCGTGTCCACCTCGATGCCGTCGGGTTCGATCACCTCCTTGCCCTAAACCAGGATCTTCTCGTTCGAGCCATCCGCGTCGTTGCGCTCCTCGGCTTCCTAGTAGCGCGCCGGAGGGTGCAGCAGGTTCCGCCCGCGAAGCGGGTGGATGCGACCCCGCAGGCGCTGCCGCGACCGCGCACGCCCGCGCGCTGGCATCCCGCTCCGCGGTCGCATCCCCTCAGGGGCCCCTGCTTCGCGCTGCGCGGTCGCGCTACGACCTTCGTCGCGCGCCTCGCCCCTGAGCATTCTTTCGTGGCAAACGCAGCTCCCGGAGGGTTCTTCATCACCTGCTAGTCCGGGGGCTCGCGATCCGTCCCGCTCGGTCCCGCTTCAGGCACGCCCCTCCGGCGCGATCGCCTTGCGAGTGGCGTAGCCAATGGAAAGTCCTTGCACCAGGATGGAAAATACGACGACGCAGTACGTCAGCGCGACCACCGTGTCGCGCTCGGGTCCCGAAGGCAACGACAGGGCGAGCGCCACCGAGATGCCGCCCCGCAGACCTCCCCACGTAAGCACCTTCCAGGAGCCTCGCGGCAGACCGGACACTCGCCGCAGCAGGCGTACCGGCAACCCCACCGTGAGCAATCGTGCCAGCAGCGTCACCGCTATGGCCACGCTCGCGGACACCAGCTCGTTCACCGAGAACACCACCAGCAGAACCTCCATGCCGATCAGAACGAACAGCGTCGCGTTCAGTATCTCGTCGATCAACTCCCAGAACATGTCGAGATAGCGGCGCGTCGTGCCCGACATTGCGAGAGCGCGGCCGTGGTTTCCGATCATCAGGCCCACGACCACCATGGCCAGTGGTCCGGAAACATGCAGCTGGCTTGCCAGGGCGTAGCCGCCGGTAACGGCGGCCAGCGTTAACAGCACCTCGACCTGGTAATTGTCGATGCTCTTCAGCAGGCGGAACGTCACATAGCCCAGGACCCCACCGAACAGCAGGCCGCCCCCCGCTTCGAGCAGCAGCAACTGCATTCCCTGGCCCAAGGTCGGGGTGACGCCGCTCACCAGCATTCCCAGAAGCAGCGAGAAGATCACCACCCCCACGCCGTCGTTGAAGAGGGATTCGCCTGCAATCACCAGTTCCAGCTCCTTCGGCGCGCCGGCCGACTTGAGGATGCCCATCACCGCGATCGGGTCGGTGGGCGAGATCAGCGCGCCGAACAGCAGGCAATACGTCAGCGGCAGCTGCAACCCTGCCAGCGGCAGCGCGAACCACATCCCGTAGCCCACTACCAGCGTCGATAGCAGCGTACCCACCACGGCGAGAGCGGCCACCGGCCAGCGGTAGGCCTTGAGCTCGCTGAGATCGACGTGCAGGGCACCGGCAAACAGCAGCAGCGAGAGCATGCCCTGCATGAGGACATCCGAAAAGTCGATGGAGCGCAGGAACGATTCCTCGTATCGCGCCAACCCGTGCGCGAAGCCCAACGTGTCCAACCCCACCAGCGCCAGGGAAAACACCAGCGCAGCGGCCATCACGCCGATGGTCGTGGGCAACCCGACGAAGCGGTGGTTCAGATACGCCAGCAGCGCGGTGATGACAAGGCAGATGGCGACGATATCAAGCATAGGGTCCTCGGCATTCCACGTGCACAGCGGCGCATACCTGGAAGTTGTTCTCCCATAACACGGCGCTCCCGGGGGGCAGCGTGTCAGATCAAACGATTCCTTGCACTCAGACTCCCGCTGCGGAATGAGGACGCCAAAGTCGCGCAGGGACTTGCACGAGAACTCCGGGGTATCCCCGACAGCTCGCCATCTGCCGGCAATTCCGGCCATGTGCCGGCATCACCCTCTTCCGCAAACTGTCAGCCTTCGGTGAGTTTGAGGACGATGTCGGCATACCAGGCGCAGTTCAGCCCCAGCGCCTCGTCGAGGATCAGGTCGCGCGTACCGACGTCCAGCCGCGCCGAGTGGACCCCGAGCAGCATCCACGGAAGATCGCCCAGCAGCGGATCCGGCTCGTCAACACGCATGACCACCGGCGCACCGCTGGTTCCGCGGTGGGTGCGCGCGTCGGTGAGGAAGTAGCCCTGACCCTCGAAGCGCAGGCCGAACGAAGAGGCGATAACCGCGTGGCGCGCCACCGGCATATGGTGCAGGGTGTCGTGAAAACCGAGGGGAAAGCCCACCACCAGCAGTGACTTGCCGACCTCAGGCTGATCTTGTCCGCGGGCAAGGTGCTGGGGCGTGAAGGCGCGGTAGGCCATGGTCTCCGGTAGCGCGGAACGCTCGATCTCGATCACCGCCACGTCAATCTCTCCAGCCCGGTCGAGGCCCTGGCGCCAGGTGCTCTTGCCGTCGCGGTAAAGCGGAATCGAGAACCCGATGGACTTGGCGAGGTTAGCCGGGTCAATGTGCAACTCGATTTCGAGGCGGTTCGGGAAGTGCTTGCTCGGTGCGTCGATAACCACGTGACGGCTCGTGACCAGGAAGAGCCGTTCATCGCACTCGAAGAAAAAACCGCTCGCGTTCGTGAGTGGCCGCTGATTCTCGAAGGTTAGGACACAAACAGCGGTGAGCAGGATGGGGTCGATCATCGGCGTCTAAGAGCATCGGCCCCGGCATGCTGGGTGGCCACGGCGTCGGCTGCGTGGGTGGACACGGCGGAATCCAGAGTCAGTCCTGGCCTGACATCGCGATTGTCGGCTTCGGCGCATGGGTGGTCAAGCGCAAGGGCGCGCACGAGTACGAGGGGCGGGGTGGCGTGACGCAGAATAGTTCCCAGAAAGCGACGACCCGGTACCGGCGCCTCGCCACCACCGAGCTGCCCCATTCAGTGGACAGGTGCCCCACCAGCCGCTACGCCTTGGTCCTCCTGGAGCCCCTCACCGGGCGCCGCCACCAATTGCGGCACCATCTGAAACACCACGCCCACCCGATCATCGGGGACGCGACCTACGGCAAGGGCCGGCACAACCGGCTGTTCCACCACCTGATCGGCTGCGGCCGGATGCTACTCGCCTGCGTGGAACTGCGGTTCATCCATCCCGTGAAGGAGGCGGCGCTGACGCTCACCGCGCCGCCGTGATCCGTAGGCTGCGATGGAGCGCGAGCGTTCCCGCGCGCTGGATGTCAGGGGCGAAGACCTAGCGCGCGTGGCGCTGGACCAGTCCCATGAGCTTGTAGACCAGGAGGGCGGCGGTGAAATCGAAGGCGTGGAAGCCCGGGATGGGCGCGAACTCGAGGACATCGAAACCGATGATGCGCCGCTGGCGCGCCACCGACTCGAAGAGGCCCAGAGTCTGGTACCATCCCAGCCCGCCCGGCACCGGCGTGCCGGTGGCCGGCAGCACCGCGGGATCGATGCCGTCCACGTCAAGCGTGAAGAACACGTCCGGCGGAAAATCCGGCGGCAGTTCGAAGGCGCTGATGCCGTTGGGCACCAGCCGGTCGGCGTCCAGGTAGCGGACGTTGTGCTTCACCCGCGCCTCGCGCTCCTCCTGGGAGTAGGCCCGGTTCCCGAGCTGGAACAGGGGAATGCCCGCCTCCACCACCCGGCGCATGACGCAGGCGTGGGAGAGCTTGCTGCCCTCGTACTCGTCCCGCAGGTCGGCGTGGGCGTCGATCTGCACCACGCCGAAGTCCCGCCGACCGGCGTCCAGGTAGCCCCGGATCACGCCCCAGGTGACGGTGTGCTCGCCGCCCAGCACCACCGGCATCTTGCCCAGCCGGAGAATGCGGGCGACCGCCTCGGAAATTCTGTCGATCACCCGGTGGTCCACGCCGCTGCAATCCACTGCGTCCCAGGTGTATATGCCCTCGGCGCCGGGATCGCTGTAGCCGTCCCAGCGTTCGAGCTGGCCCGACGCGGCCAGGATCGCCGCCGGTCCGTTGGCGGTGCCGCCGCCGTAAGACACCGTCTTCTCGTAGGGGACCGGCAGCACGTGGAACCGGGCCTGCTCCGGCGTGAGCGCTGGCAGTTCGGTTTCGAGAAAGCGCGACGGATGGGCCGCGGGCGCGCTCATGACAGGCGGTTCCGGAAGTCCTCGTAGCCGAAGCTGCGCACGACGCGCAGGGCGTCGGTGCGGGAATTCCAGATGGCGATGGACGGCAGGCGGATGCCGTTGAAGGTGGTGGTCTTCACCATGGTGTAATGGGCCATGTCCTCGAACATCAGGCGCTGCCCGACCCGCAGGGGCTCGGGAAAGGAGTAGTCGCCGATGACGTCGCCCGCGAGGCAGGTCTGCCCGCCGAGGCGGTAGCTGTGGGGGTGGTCGCCGGGAAGGCCGCTGCCGAGAATTTCGGGGCGGTAGGGCATCTCCAGGGTGTCCGGCATGTGGCAGGTGGCCGAAGTGTCCAGGATCGCGAGCGGCATGCCGTTCCAGGGCAGGTCCAGCACNNGACGGTCGCGGAAATCCGTGAGCAACCGGATCAGCCCGTCCACGTCGTAATCTTCGCGGCTGATGTGGTGGCCACCGCCGAAATTGATCCACTCCATGCGGGGTATGAACTCGCCGAACTTCTCCTCGAAGGCCGCCACGGTGCGCTGCAGGGGCGCGAAGTCCTGCTCGCACAGGGTATGGAAGTGAAGGCCGGTGATGCCCTCCAGGTCATCCGCGGGAAAGCGCGAGCGGGGCATGCCCAGCCGGGAATACGGGGCACAGGGATCGTAGAGCGCCACCTTCCCCTCGGAGTGCTCGGGGTTCACCCGCAGCCCGAAGCGGAGGCCACGCCGCTCCGCCGCAGCCTGCCGCGCGAGGCCGCGAAACCGCTGCCACTGGGACGGCGAGTTGAACACCACGTGGTCCGAGATCTTCAGGATCTCGGTCAGGTCGGCTTCGGTGAAGCCGGGAGAGAACGTGTGGACCTCGCCGCCGAACTCCTGCCGGCCCAGGCGCGCCTCGTGGAGGCCGCTGGCGCAGGTGCCCTTGAGGTAGCGCATGATCAAAGGCGCCAGGCTGAACATGGAGAAGGCCTTCAGCGCCAGCAGGATCTTGACCCCGCTTTCCCGTTGCACCCGGTCCAAAATGCGCAGGTTTTCCTCCACCGTCACTTCGTCCACCACGAAGCAGGGCGACGGCACCCGCATGGGGTCGAGATGGCGGAATCGCCCGGCGCGGCTCACCGGCCCCACTCCCCCAAACAAAAA
>DKBC01000023.1 GCA_002451065.1 Betaproteobacteria bacterium UBA6910 | reverse complement strand
GAGATGCCCGGCATGTACCCCGAGGGAGAGTACGACCTTGCCGGCTTCGCGGTGGGCGCCGTGGAGCGCGATCGCATCATCGACGGCGCGGCGATCCGGGCCGGCGACGCGGTGCTCGGCCTCGCCTCCAGCGGGCCCCACTCCAACGGCTATTCCCTGATTCGCCGCATCGTGGCGCATTGCGGCGCCGACCTCGCCGCCGATTTCCAGGGGCGGCCCCTGGGGGAGGTGCTGCTGGAGCCCACGCGCATCTATGTGAAGCCGCTGCTGGCGCTGATGGAGGCGCTGCCGGTCAAGGGCCTCGCCCACATCACCGGCGGCGGGCTGGTGGAAAACATTCCGCGCATCATCCCCGAGAGCCTCACGGCGGCCGTCGATCCCGGGGCCTGGCCGCTGCCCGCGGTGTTCCGCTGGCTCCAGCAGCAGGGCAACGTCGCCGACGCGGAAATGCGCCGGGTGTTCAACTGCGGCGTTGGCATGGTGGTGGTGATCGGCGCCGAGCACGCCGATGCCGCGCTCACCCGGCTTGCCGACGCCGGAGAGACCGCCTGGCGCATCGGCACCATTCGCGCCCGCGCTCCGGGCGAGCCCCAGACCATGATGGAGTGAGCGGCCCGTGCAGCGGCTCGTGGTCCTGATCTCGGGGCGCGGCAGCAACATGGAGGCCCTGGCCCGCGCGGGACTCGCGGCGGAGATCGCCCTGGTGATCAGCAGCGACCCCGACGCCACCGGGCTGGAACGGGCCAAACGGCTGGGACTTCCCACCCAGGTGCTCGATCACCGGGAATACGAATCCCGCGACGATTTTGACGCCGCCCTCGGCGATGCCATCGCCACCCGGGACCCGGATCTGGTGGCGCTGGCCGGATTCATGCGCATCCTGACGCCGGCATTCGTTGCCCGCTTCGAGGGAAAGCTGCTGAACATCCACCCCTCCCTGCTCCCGGCTTTTCCCGGGTTGCGCACCCACGACCGCGCCCTGGAGGAAGGCGTGCGCGTCCACGGCTGCACGGTCCATTTCGTCACTCCCGATCTTGACCACGGGCCCATCGTGATCCAGGCCGCGGTGCCGGTGCTGGAAGGCGACACCGGGGAAACGCTGGCAGACCGGGTGCTCGCCGAGGAGCACCGCATCTACCCCCAGGCCATCCGCTGGTTCCTTTCCGGGCGGGTGCGCCTGGCGTCCGGCCGGGTGGTGTTTCGCGAGCCTCCTCCCGCCGGCGCAGCCGTGCTCTACTCACCTGGCCTCGATAATTGACGCCCGCCGGAATTCCTCGCCCGGCGCCGGCTCTAATCCCTGACACCGTGGCCACCATCGCCCACCCGCTGCTTACCGTTCGATACCGCCGGCGCACCCTGGCGCTGGCGCTGGTGGCCTCCCTCGTCCTTCATCTGGGGATGATCGCCGGAACCCCGCGATTTCATCTCGGAGCGGAGCCGGAAGCGCCGGAGCCGGAGCCCATCATCGCGCGGCTGTTGGTGCCGCCGGCGGCGCAACCTCCGCCCTCCCCTGCGCAACAGAACCCCAAGCGCAAGCCAAGGGCATCCGCCATGAAGACACCGAAGAAACCCTCAGCGCCGGCCCGCGACGCGGTCGCCATCGCGGCGCCGGCGCCGGTGCAGGCGACGGCGTACCCGGAGGAGCCCGCCCCGCGGGAGGAACTGCAGCCGATCGCCGGCGTTCCCTACGCACAGCAGGTCCCGGAACCGCCGCCGCTCGCCATCTCCCTGCCGGAGAGCGCGAAACTCGAATACCTGGTCTACTACGGCGACGACGGGTTCCAGGCGGGACGCGCGCTCTATCTGTGGGAGATGGCCGGCGACCGCTACGTCCTCTACAACATGGTGGAAGCGACGGGCGTCGTGTCCCTGTTCCTGCGCGGACAGCTGGTCCAGGAAAGCGCCGGGCAGGTGCTGGCCGACGGCCTGCGTCCCGAGCGCTACCTGGTCCAGCGGGGAACAGCCAGCCGCAGCGAAACCGTGGATTTCGACTGGAACGCCGGGACCGCCGTGCTGGCCCGGGGAGGCGCCTCGGCGCCGGCGCAGCTTCTCCCCGGCGTGCAGGATCCTGCCAGCGTCATTCAGCAGTTGGCATTCTTCGTCGCCGATGGCGCCGGCAGCCATCCGGTGGTGGTGGCGGACCCGCGCAAGATCCGGCAGCACGAGGTGCAGATCGTGCGGCGGGAGATGCTGGAAACGCCGATCGGACCCCTCGCGACCATCCACCTGCGCAAGGAGATCAGGGAGGACGCGGCCCGGGTGGATGTGTGGCTCGCCACCGAGCGCTTCCTGGTGCCGGTGAAGGTGCGGTTCCGGGACCGGCGCGGCAAACTGTTCGAGCAGATCGTGTCTTCCCTGTCGGTCCGCGGCCCGCAATGAGGCCGATTCCGCCGCTGCTCGCGTCCGCCGCCGCCGCGCTCACCCAGCTTCTGAATCCCGAGGGTCCCGCGGACGCCCTGCTGCGCGCCTTCTTCCGGGACCATCACAACCTGGGAGCCCGGGACCGCGCCTTCATCGCCGACACCTGCTATGGAGTGCTGCGCCACCTGTTTTCCCTGCGGGAGCTGGCGGGAGATGCCGGTGCCCGCCGGCTGGCGCTGGCCTACCTGTCCCGCTGGGGCGGGCAGAGCCTGCGGGACCTGGAAGCCTGCCTCAAGGGGGACGAGGGGGAATGGCTCGCGTCCCTCAAGGGGCGGCGGGAAGCGGAATTCCCGCTGTTTGCCCGGGCCGAGCTGCCGCCATGGGTCATCGAGCGCCTGCTGCCGGGGCTGGGCGAGGAGCAGGTCCTGGCCCTGGGTCGTTCCCTGCAGCAGCCGGCCCCCATGGACCTGCGCGTCAACACGCTGCTCGCCAGGCGCGACGAAGTGGTGCAGCGCCTCGCTGCCGACGGCATCGACGCCGAGCCCACGCCCTGGTCTCCGGTGGGCGTGCGCCTGGACGACAAGCCCGCCATCAACCGCCATCCCCTGTACCTGGAGGGCAAGGTGGAAGTGCAGGACGAGGGCAGCCAGCTGCTGGGCTTCCTCACCGGTCCGCGCCGCGGCGAAATGGTGGTGGATTTCTGCGCCGGCGCCGGTGGCAAGGCGCTGCTCATGGGCGCCCTCATGCAGTCCCACGGCAGGCTGTACGCGTTCGACGTGTCGGACCGGCGCCTCGCGGGCCTCAAGCCGCGCCTCAAGCGCTCCGGGCTTTCCAATGTTCATCCCCAGCGCATCGACAGCGAGAACGACGCCAAGGTCAAGCGCCTGGCAGGAAAAATCGACCGGGTGCTGGTGGACGCGCCATGCAGCGGGCTGGGAACCCTGCGGCGCAATCCCGATTTCAAGATCCGCCAGACGCCGCAGACCGTGGCCGAGCTTGCGGTCAAGCAATCGAGGATCCTCCAAGGCGCGGCCCGGCTGGTGAAGCCCGGCGGAAGGCTGGTGTACGCCACCTGCAGCTTTCTGCCCGAAGAAAACGAGGCCATCGTCGAGGAGTTCCTGGCGCGGCAGAAGGAATTTCACCTCCTCGACTGCGGCGAATTGCTCGCCGCCCAGAAGATCGGGCTGGAATGCGGCCGGTTTCTGCGGCTGCTGCCCCATATCCACGGCTGCGACGGCTTCTTCGCCGCTGCGCTTGTCCGCGCTGGCGCCGGGTGAGACGGGCGCTCATCACCGGGGTCTGGCTCGCCCTCGCCGTGGGACCGGCGCTGTCCCGGGAGCCGGCGAGCGACCCGCTGCCGGCCGCGGGAACCGTCCAGGTGCTGTTTACCCCGGGGGACGCGGCCGATGACGCCATCATTTCCGCCATCGACGCCGCCCGGCGCGAAGTGCTGGTCCAGGCCTTCACCTTCACCCACCGGCGCATCGCCTCGGCCCTGATCCGCGCCCAGCGCCGCGGACTGCGGGTCGAGGTCGTTGCCGACGCCCAGCAGGCGGCTTCGGTTCCCAACGGCGTGTTGCCCAACCTGGCGCGAGCCGGCGTGCCGGTGTTCCTGGATGCCGAACACGACAGCGCCCACAACAAGGTGCTGGTGCTGGATCCCGCCGCCCCCGGCGCAACGGTGATCACCGGGTCCTTCAACCTCACCTACTCCGCCCAGTCGCGCAACGCGGAGAACATCGTGATCTTTCGCGGGCATCCGCAACTGGCCGCGGAGTATGCCGAGAATTGGCAACGGCACCGGATACACGCCGCGCCCTTCATCCCTTAATTAACCCCAACGCCATGAACGTTTATTGACGGGGGGTGTCCATAACTATAGAGTGCTGTCTCGCTTTCCCCTCCCCTAAGGACCATAACTTAATGATTTCCGGGATTTTTGATCTGCCCTGGTGGGGCTATGTGCTGTTCACCCTGGCGGTCACCCACGTCACCATCGCGTCGGTCACCATCTTTCTGCATCGGCACCAGGCCCACCGGGCCCTGGATCTGCATCCGATCGCCAGCCATTTCTTCCGTTTCTGGCTCTGGCTCACCACCGGCATGGTAACCAAGGAATGGGCGGCGATTCACCGCAAGCACCACGCCCGTTGCGAAACCCCGGAAGATCCCCACAGCCCCCAGGTGCTCGGCATCCGCAAGGTGCTGCTGGAGGGCGCCGAGCTGTATCGCAGGGAATCGCTGAATCAGGAAACGCTGGAAAAGTTCGGCCACGGCACGCCCGATGACTGGCTCGAGCGCAATGTTTATGCGCGCCGGTCCACTCTCGGCATCGGCTCGATGCTGGTGTTGGATGTGGTCCTGTTCGGGCCCATCGGCCTCACCATCTGGGCGGTGCAGATGGCGTGGATTCCGGTCACGGCCGCGGGAATCATCAACGGCATCGGCCACTACTGGGGCTATCGCAACTTCCAGCCCGAGGACGCCAGCGCCAATATCGTTCCCCTCGGGATCATCATCGGGGGCGAGGAGCTGCACAACAATCACCACGCCTATCCGTCGTCGGCCAAGCTCTCGAGCCGCTGGTTCGAGTTCGACATCGGCTGGATGTATATCCGGATCCTGGAGGTGCTCGGGCTGGCCCGCGTCAAAAAGGTGGCGGCCAGGGTAAAGATGGAGCCCGGCAAGGCCCAGTGCGACCTGCAGACCCTGCAGGCGGTCCTCACTCACCGCTATGACGTGCTGGCCCGCTACGCCAAGTCGCTGCAGCGCGCGTATGCCCAGGAGCGGAGCAAGCTCGCTTCGGCGAAGAACCGGTTGAGCGCGAGCACGGTGCGGCGGCTGATGCTCGCGGACCCCGCCTCCCTGACCCCGCCCCAGCAGGAGCGCCTGCAAAGCCTGCTCACCGGGAGCAAGGTGCTCGCCACGGTGTACAACATGCGCCAGGAACTATGCGCCATTTGGGCCCGCTCCACCGCCTCCCGCGACCAGCTGGTGAAGCAGCTCGAGGACTGGTGCCGGCGGGCCGAGGCCAGCGGCATCGCCGCCCTCCAGGAATTCAGCCGAAATCTTCGCTGCTACGCCTGACCCTCCCCGGCCCCAACAAAAAAGCCCGCGAATGCGGGCTTTTTTGTTGATGCGTCGGCCGGTTACTTCAGTTTTGTCTCTTTGTACTTCACGTGCTTGCGGGCCTTGGGATCGTACTTGAGGATCTCAAGCTTCTCCGTCATGGTCCGCTTGTTCTTGGTGGTGGTGTAAAAATGACCGGTCCCCGCCGAGGATTCCAGCTTGATCTTCTCCCGTCCCGCCTTGGCCATGGAGTGCCTCCGTTCAAACGTGCTGGCCGCGAGCGCGAAGGTCCGCGAGCACCGTCTCGATGCCTTTTTTGTCGATCAGTCGCAACCCGGCGTTGGTGACGCGCAGTCGCACCCAGCGTTTTTCGCCCTCCACCCAAAACTTGCGATATTGCAGGTTGGGCAAGAAACGCCGCTTGGTCCTGTTGTTGGCGTGGGAAACCACGTTCCCGGTCATCGGTTTTTTGCCGGTGACTTGGCAGACTCGTGCCATGATGCCCGCTCCAGATGCTTGAGAAAGGGGCGGATTATGCCATGAATCCGGTACCACGCTCAACCTGTGGCGTGCCCGCCCCCGGGTCCCGGCACCGCGCGAACAGCCTGAAAAATGCGGACCGGCGGCTAATGGTCGTTCCCGGCAACGGCGAGTTTTCAGGCGGAGCGCTTCGCGGGGCAGGTGCTGATGCCGAAAATGGCGTAGGCCGGGCAGAAATTGATCAGGCCGGTTGCCAGGAAAACGACACCGATCCAGGTCCAGGGCGCGCCGATTCCGGCGATTGCCAGTCCGATCAGCACCAGACCCGCCACGATGCGCAGAATCTTGTCGATGCCACCCACGTTTGCTTTCATCTCATGCCTCCTGAAGTACCGCGTTGGGAATGGAGGGCATTGGACCACGGCCCCTGACCCGCGATCTGTAACCTAGGTTACACAGGCGGGACGACGGCCGCCAACCGCGTCACGGCAGTCTCCGGCCACCTGCGCTAGACTCCAAGGCCATGCGGCTCTCCGGTTTCCTTCAGTACGTTGCCATCCTGGTCGGCGCCATCGCCATGTTCGCCGGCGATTTTTTCGCGACGCCCAAGGCGTTTCACCTGGGGCTGTTCCTGGTGGGTGCGGGCATCGGCGCGGGGGGCCTCGAAGCCGTCTTCACCCGGCAAATGAGCCTGCGTGTCACCGCGGACGGAAGCGCGGAAAACGACGGCGCGCCCGCAGTCCTCTGGGGCATCCTGGTGCTGACGGTGGGGGCCGCGATCGCCGGAGCCGCCTACCTTCTGGAGGCGGGGCGCGGCGCGGCCGCGGTGAACGGGATCGCGCGCCACCCGGGTCCCGCCCTCACGGCGCTGGGCGTTTTCTTCTCCGGCGCCGGAGCGCTGCTGGTGATCGATCTCCGGGACCGCGGGGCCAACGGCTGGACGCGCCTGGCGCGGTTCGCCCGGGTCTGCTCCGGCGCAGCCCTCGCCCTTGCGGGCGTCACCGGGGTTGCCCTCGGCGCCTGGGGATGGCTGAATCCCCCTGCCTTCGAGCGCTTTCTGCGCACCTTCGCCGCCGCCTTTTCGTGACGCGCGGTTTCGGGCGCTCCCGAATTCCGGGATCGGCGCGTCACAGCAGCCCGCGCTCGGCGAAGGAGAGGCAGCCGCTCCCGGCAACGACGAAGTGATCCAGCACCTTCACGTCCACCAGGGCCAGCGCCTGCTTCAGGGCCTGGGTCAGCGCCTCGTCGGAGCGGCTGGGCTCGGCGACTCCCGACGGATGATTGTGGGCGAAGATCAGCGCGCCCGCGTTGTGGTGCAGGGCCCGCTTCACCACCTCCCGGGGATAAACGCTGGTCTGGGTGAGGGTGCCGCGGAACAGTTCCTCCACCGCGATGACCCGGTTCTGGGCATCCAGGAACAGGGCCATGAATACCTCGCTCTCGAGGGCCTGGAGTCGCAGGCGCAGGTAGTCCCGAACCGCCCCGGGAGAGGTGAGGACATCGCGCTCCCGCAACTCGGCGTTAAGAAGCCGCAGCACTATTTCCTGGATCGCCCGCAGCAACACCGACTTGGCGCTTCCCAGTCCCTTGAACTGGTCCAGGGCCTCCGGCGTGGCCGCGAACAGGCCGGGCAGCCCTCCGAATTGGCGCAGGACGTCCTGCCCGAGCTGCACCGCGCTCCTGCCCTTGGTCCCGGTGCGCAGGAAGATCGCCAGCAGTTCGGCGTCTGACAGCACCTCGGCACCCTTGGCCAGCAGCTTTTCCCGGGGACGATCGTCCGCCGGCCAGTCCCTTATGGTCATGTCATAGGCTCCGGAAGCAGCATAACGCGCGGACCCAAGTTTCGGGAAGCGGGGGATTCCATTAAACTCTGCCCAATTCCCGCGGCGTCGATTCTTCCATGGCCGACAATCCCAAACGGACCGTGCTGCTCGGTCTCACCGGCGGCATCGCGGCCTACAAGGCCGCGGAGCTCGCGCGGCTGCTGATCCAGGACGGATTCACGGTGCAGGCGGTGATGACCGCGGCGGCCACGCGCTTCGTTACTCCCGCCACGCTGCAGGCCCTCACCGGGCGCCCGGTGCACACCGACCTGTGGGATGCCAGCGTGCCCAACAGCATGGCCCACATCGACCTCTCCCGGGACGCGGACCTGATCCTGGTGGCTCCGGCGAGCGCCGATTTCCTGGCCAAGCTGGCGGGCGGCCTCGCCGACGACCTGCTCTCGACGCTCTGCCTCGCCCGGGACTGCCCCCTCATGGTGGCGCCGGCCATGAACCGTCAGATGTGGGAGCGGGCCGCCACCCGGCGCAACATCGCCACCCTGGAGAAGGACGGCGTGACCATCCTGGGACCCGCCAGCGGCGATCAGGCCTGCGGCGAGACCGGCATGGGCCGCATGATCGAACCGGATGCACTGCTGCAGGCCGTGCGCGGATTCTTTCAGCCCAAGGTTCTGGAAGGACGCCGGGTGCTGATTACCGCGGGCCCCACTTTCGAGGCGGTGGACCCGGTGCGCGGCATCACCAACCGCAGCTCCGGCAAGATGGGCTATGCCATCGCCCGGGCGGCACTGGATGCGGGCGCCCGCGTGACCCTGGTTTCGGGGCCGGTTTCCCTGGCGCCGCCCGCCGGCGCCAAGTCGGTGAACGTGGTGTCCGCAGCCGAGATGTTCGACGCGGTAAAGAAAGAAGTGAAAGACGCCGACGTGTTCATCGGCGTCGCCGCAGTGGCCGACTACCGCCCGGTAAAAGCGAGCGGCGAGAAGATCAAGAAGACCCGGGGCCACGTCACCCTGGAGCTCACCCGCAACCCCGACATTCTCGAGTACGTGGCCGGGCGGCCGAAGCCGCCGTTCTGCGTGGGATTCGCGGCGGAGAGCGAAGACCTGGAGCGCTACGCCCAGGAAAAGCGGAAGAAGAAGAACGTTCCCCTGCTGGCGGCCAACCTGGCCCAGACCGCCATCGGCGGCGACGAGAACGAGTTGATCCTGTTCGACGACGACGGGCGGCACGAGCTGGCGCGGGCGCCCAAGGAAGTGATCGCGCGGCAGCTGGTGGAGCATATCGCCGCCCTCTACGCGGAACAGCAGTCCGCTCGGCACCGCAAGGGTTGATTACCCGGGCGTCGCGCGCAGCCCCACGGGCCGCCCCGCCGCCCGCGCCCGGCGCACAAACCAGCCGTCCGTTTCCGCAGCGATTCACTCGGGTTTTCCGGCGACGCTTCCGGCAGCGTCGCGCCGAAAGCGGGAACCAAAGCAACTCGGCCCGATCTTTTTGTTGGGGCGTGTCAAAAAAAGGAAGGCAATGCGCACCGAGAGGCACGAGGCAGCCGGCCCAGGCGGCCATGGCGCGCCCATGATCTGGCACCAGTCCGCGGGGGACGCGGCGCTCGAGGCGCTCGCCTCGTCGCGCCAGGGTCTGACCGACGCAGAGGCCAAGGCGCGGCTCGAGCTCCACGGGCCGAATCTGCTGCCCGCCCCGAAACGGCGCGGGCCCCTGGTCCGCTTCCTCCTGCAGTTCCACGACGTGCTCATCTACGTGCTGCTGGCGGCGGCCGCCGTCACCGCCTTCCTCGGGGAATGGGTGGACACGGGCGTGATCCTGGGAGTGGTGGTGATCAACGCCCTCATCGGCTTCATCCAGGAGGGCAAGGCGGAGCACGCCCTGGAGGCCATCCGCAACATGCTCTCCCACCAGGCCCAGGTGCTGCGAGGGGGCCGGCGCCGCGAGATCCCGGCCGACGAGCTGGTGCCCGGGGACATCGTGTTCCTCGCTTCCGGCGACCGGGTGCCGGCCGACCTGCGCCTCCTGGAGGTGAAAAGCCTGCGCATCGAGGAAGCAGCCCTCACGGGCGAGTCGCAGCCGGTGGACAAGAGCGTCGAGCCCGTGGACGCCGCGGCCCTGCTGGGCGACCGCACCTGCATNNGCCTATTCCGGGACCCTGGTGACCTACGGCCAGGGCGTGGGAGTGGTGGCCGCCACCGCCGGGGACACGGAAATCGGCCGCATCAGCCACCTGATCGCCGAGGTACAGGTGCTGGAAACGCCCCTGCTGCGCCAGATGGCGGTGTTCGGCCGCTGGCTTTCCGCGGCGATCCTGGCGATCGCCGGTGCCGCATTCGCCTTCGGAATGCTGCTCCGCGACTACACCGCCGCGGAGATGTTCCTGGTGGCGGTGAGCCTCGCGGTGGCGGCGATTCCCGAGGGGCTCCCGGCGATCCTGACCATCACCCTGGCCATCGGCGTGCAGCGCATGGCGGGGCGAAACGCCATCGTGCGCAGGCTCCCGGCAGTGGAGACCCTGGGCTCGGTCACGGTGATCTGCTCGGACAAGACGGGCACCCTGACCCGCAACGAGATGACAGTCCAGCGGGTGATCACGGCTGACGGCGTGTTCGAGGTGACGGGCACCGGCTACGCCCCGGATGGCGGTTTCATGCTGGGGGGACGCGAGGTCCCGCTCGACGGGCACCCCGCCCTGCGGGAGATTGGCCGCGCGGCGCTGCTGTGCAACGACGCGGAGCTGGCCCAGACCGAGGGCGAATGGCGGCTTTCGGGAGACCCCACGGAAGGGGCGCTGGTCACCTTGGGCATGAAGGCGGGACTCGACCCGAGCTTCCAGCGCGAGTCCCTCACCCGGCGCGATGCGATTCCTTTCGAATCGGAACACCGCTTCATGGCCACTCTGCACCACGACCACGCGGGCCACGGGCTGATCTACCTGAAGGGCGCGCCGGAGCGGGTGCTGGAGCTCTGCAGGCGGCAGCGCCAGGAGGGGGAGGACCGTACCCTCGACCGGGAAACCTGGCACCGAGCCATGGAAGAGGCGGCCGCAGCGGGCATGCGGCTGCTGGCGGTGGCGGTGCGCTGGGGCGAAGACGCGCGCCGCGAATTGGCGTTCGCCGACGTGGAGGCCGGGGGCTTCACCCTGCTGGCGGTGCTCGGCATCGCCGACCCGCCCCGGGAAGAGGCAATCCGCTCGGTGGAGCAATGCCGCACCGCGGGTATCAGGGTGAAGATGATCACCGGCGATCATGCAGCCACCGCCCGGGCCATCGGCGCGCAACTGGGTCTCGCGGAGGAAGTGCACGCCCTCACCGGCGCCGAGCTGGAGGCCATGGACGACGCGCAGTTGCGGGAGGCGGCGGGGCGCACGCAGATCTTTGCCCGCGCGAGCCCCGAGCACAAGTTGCGCCTGGTGCAGGCCCTGCAATCCGGGGGCCAGGTGGTGGCCATGACCGGCGACGGGGT
>DKBC01000087.1 GCA_002451065.1 Betaproteobacteria bacterium UBA6910 | reverse complement strand
TACTCCCACTTGTCGGGCATGGAGATCACGTGCGCCGCGCGCAGGTGGCGCCAAGTGCGGTTGCGGCCCCATTTCCGTGCCTCGGGGGGTGGAAAGTGGTCGCCGTCCAACCAGCGCGCCACGTCGTAGTGGAAAAACTGCTTGCTCCAGATCATCCCCGCCAGGGACTGGCGCAATATTCGGTGGTCCTCCGGCGTGGAGTCCGGCAGCAGCTCGTCGTAGAACACCGCCGCCTCGGATTCGCGGGTGGCGAAAATCACCTCGCGCTTGTCGAACGCGCTGACGAGGGGCGCGCGCGAGAGCGTCAGGCCGATGGTTACGGTCTGACCCGGCTCCACGGTGATCACGTGCACGGCGCCGAACTTGGTGCCGGCCTTGGCAGGGGTGACGGCGGCTTTCTCGCCCTGGATCAGGTATCGGTGGAACGCATCCTTTACGTAGGGCGAGGCGCTGGGGATGTTCCACAGGCGCTCAAAGTTGGTCTCGTTCTCGGTGAACAGCGTCTCCGCGTTGTGGCGGCCGTAGAGGTGATACGCGCCCAGGGTTTCGTGCTCGGCCCGCACCGCCCATCTGGCGTCCCGCGGGGGCGCGATCTCGACGATCGACGGCTTGGCGCCATGTTCGCCCCAGGACCAGGTGTTGCGGAACCAGAGCTGGGGCAGCACCTGCAGCGTCGCCGCTTCCGGGCCCCGGTTCGAGCACAGGATGCGGATGTGGATCTCCTCCGGCGAGGCCTTGGCGTAGCGCACTTCCACGTCCCAGTAACGGCCCTCGTTGAAGGTGCCGGTGTCCAGCAGGGTGAACGGCGGATCGGTGCGCGAGCGGCGGGCGTTTTCTTGCACCAACCACGCGTACGGGTACTCCCCCTGCGGATACTTGTACAGGTAGCGCATCCAGGAGTGGGAGGGCGTGGCGTCCAGGTAGAAGTAATACTCCTTGACGTCCTCGCCGTGGTTGCCCTGGTTGCCGGTCAGGCCGAAGGCGCGCTCCTTAAGGATCGGATCGCGCCCGTTCCAAAGGGCGAGCGCCAGGCACAGCCGCTGTTCCTCGTCGCAGATGCCGCCCATGCCATCCTCGTTCCAGCGATAGGCGCGGGAGCGCGATTGGTCGTGGTCCAGGTGCTCCCAGGCGCCCCCGTAGGGGCTGTAATCCTCGCGCACCGTACCCCAGGCCCGCTCCGCGAGGTAGGGTCCCCACAGTCGCCAGTCATCGCTGCCATGGCGCTGTGCCTCGAGACGCTTTCTCTCCGCATTCAGTGTCGTCTTCATCGCTTGCTCCACGAGTAATTGATTCGCCTAGGGCGCAATAGCGAAGCGCTTCTCGTCGGCCATCGGTTCACGGGTCATGCTGCGCTGACCCGCCCCAGGGTTTCCGACTCCTTGCGCTCCGACCTGCGTTTCATCTGCTCGAGCCGCCACCATGCCTCCAGGGTGCAGGCGACGGACCAGGCCTGGCACGGCGCCCCCCGCGGAACGTGCGGGGCCGCGCCATCAAAGATCTCGCTCACGGTGCCGAGGCCCGCGTCGAGCATGTGGTCACGGAGGGGCGCCAGGCGCCGCTGCGCCGCCCCGGCGTCGCCAGTCACACGGGCCTCGGCCAGGGCGTAGTGACCGAGCAGCCAGGCCCACACCGGACCCTGGTGGTAGCTCCCATCGCGCTCCCATACGCCGCCGATGTACCTTGCGCGGAATTCATGGTGCGCAGGGTCCAGGGAGCGTAGCCCATAGGAGGTGAGCAGGTCGCGGCCGACCCGGGCCACCACCCGGCGCTGGTCTTCCGCCCCGAGGGGAGAATGGGGCAGGCTCGCCGCCAGGATCTGGTTGGGGCGCAGGGTGTCGTCGTTACCCCCCGGCCCGTCCAGGACGTCATAAAGCCCCTCGTCGCCATTCCGGACGAACCGCTGGAAGCCCGCCCGGGCCTGGGCGGCGAGATTCCGGTAGTTCGTGGAGGTCCGCCCCAGCTGGTCGGCGAATTCCGCCATGGCGCAGAGGGCGTTGTACCAGAGGGCGTTGATCTCCACCGGCTTGCCGATGCGCGGTGTCACCACCCAGTCACCGATCTTGGCGTCCATCCAGGTGACTTGCACGCCGGTCTCACCGGCGAACAGCAGCCCGTCCTGCCCGTCCATGCGGATGCCGTAGCGTGTGCCCTTGCCGTGCCAGGCGACGATGTCCTCCAGGACCGGGAACAGCTCCCTCAGTGCGGCGCGGTCCCGGAGGGCGCCGACGTAGGCGCGGCAGGCCTCGACGTACCATAGGGCGGCGTCGGCGGTGTTGTATTCCGGCGTGCCGCCCGCGCCGGGAAAGACGTTGGGCAGCATGCCCTGGTCCACGAAGCGCGCGAAGGTGCGCAGGACGCGCAGGGCCGTTTCGTAACGGCCGGTGGCGAGAGTGAGACCCGGCAGCGCGATCATGGTGTCGCGGCCCCAGTCGCCGAACCACGGATAGCCGGCGATCACCGATTCCCCATCTGGCGCACCGGGCACGGGGCGGGCGAACACGAAGCTGTCCGCCGCCAGCACCAGTTGATCGACCCACGGCGGCGCTTCGATCAGTTCGGGGACTTGCACCCGGGCCCGCGTCAGCTCGCCCTGGTCCCGGGCCAGCGCGCGCCGGAGGGACTCCGCCAGGTAGGGTGATGCATCGGGGTCGAGCCCCGCCACCAGTCCCGACCACTCGTCCTCCTGGAGCAGGAACTCGCCCTGGGCCACGCACAGGTGGTTGTCATGCTCCGGCAGGCCCCGCTCCCGTTCCGCGGGAAGCTGGAAGTTTTCGTACCAGTCGTGGCGCGGGGTGAGGGCGCCGCCCCGGGCCTTGAGGTGCAGAGTGAACCAGTTGGGGTGGCGTACCGTGATCCATTCCGGCCCGTCGGACTCGATCACCGGGTGAAACTCCCAGGGACGGGCGCCCACGTGATGGTCCCGGGCATTGGCGAGGAGGGTTACCTGCAGCCTGACGGGCCGCGGCCGGGCCATGCCGGGCAGCAGGCGATAGGCCACGTACACCGTGTTCGCGCCGTGCTCCATCCAGACGCGGCATTCGAGGGCGATATCGCCGATGGCATAGCGCCAAACCGGCATGCGCCCGTCGAGCCTGAAGGATTCGATGTGCACATGACCGGCCGGATCGACGGTGCCATCGCCCCAGCGATTGGTGAACAGGGGATAGCGCCGGTCGCCGTCGATCAATGTTGCGTCGGCCTTGGCGAGCAGCAGAAAGCGCCCCAGCGGCGGGTTGACTGGCGCCACCAGCAATCCGTGGTAGCGGCGGGTAAGGGAGCCGGCGATGGTTCCCGCCGCATAGGCCCCGAGGCCGTTGGCGAGCCACCACTCGCGGCGCTCCGCCTGAGACAGATCGCCGCAAATCTCACGCCCAAACCGAATCAACTCGGGAAGACACGCCGTCATGATTTCCTCGCTTTCCGCCCAGAAGGCTTGCCAGGCGCAAACCCCAGGCATAAATCGTGAGCGCCGGGTTCACCCGGCTCGACCGCGGCAGCACGCTGCCATCGGACACGTAGACGTTTTCCATTCCGTGCACCCGGCCGCTCGCGTCCACCACCGAGGTCGCCGGGTCCCGCCCCGTGACCAGCGTGCCGCAGGCGTGGGCCGTGCCGGTGATCGGGATGGAGCGGGTACCCGCCAGGTAACCCATCCGCAAGAGCTGCTGCTGGAGCGTTCGCACCAGGCGTCGATGCTCTTCGGCGGCTTCCGGCACCCGTCCGAGGTCGTAGTCGAGCCCCGGCCGCCCCGAGTCACCGGCCCGGGCCAGGACGCGATTGTCGGGATGCGAGCCGTCCTCGGTCTGCAAGAACAGGCCGTAAGCCCGGCCCGCGAACTCGTCCGCAAGCCAGCCCGGCACGATCCCGGGAAACTGCGCGCGCACGATCTCTTCCGCCAGATTACCGCCCAGGGTCTGCACGGTGCTGTGGGGCAGCTCGTCATGCAGCAGCAGCAACGTCTTGCAGAGCACGTCCGAAACCCGGCGGTGGGAGAACGCGATCATGGCGGTAAGCACATGAAACTTGTAGTAACGCCCCACGTTGGCATAGCAGGGGAGCGTTGCCGCAAGGCCGTTCTGTTCCAAGTAGGTTTGCAGCAGCCGCGGGCTGTGCAGGGCCCCCGCCGCCAGGATCACTGCCTCCGCCTCGTAGCGGGTTCCGTCGCTGCACAGGACCCCGCTGACCCGCGTTCCGTCGTGCGGGTGAGGAAGCAGCTCCGTTACGGCCTTGCCGGTCAGGATCTCCAGGTTTGGCCGGTGGCGAACCCGGTCCAAGAGCGTCTCTCCGTCCGCCTTGAGACCCCGCACCGACGCAAAGCCGTCGAAGTGCCTGGCCTCCAGCGGATGCTGAAGAATATCCGGGGCCAGTCCTACGCTGAGGGGCTGCTCCCGCCACCCGGCATCCCGGCGCTTGAGTCCGGCGACGATTTCTCGCAGCCCGGGCTCCACCGGGAAGGGCTGCACCGAAAGCAGCCGCTCCGCCTCGTCGTAATAGGTTTCCAGCTCGTTGTAGCCGAAAGGCCAGCCGAGACAGCGGTGCCGATCGTCTGCCTCGAACTCCCGGGGCCCGAAGCGCAGCAGCGCGGCGCCATACCACTTGGTCTTCCCGCCCAGGTTGAAATGCTCCTCCGGCACGGCGACCTTACCCTGCCGGTCGAGCCACGGCTCATCGGCGAGGAACAGGCCGCGCCGCACCACCTTGTCCGCATCCAGCGTACTGCCGTCCTTGGGCAGGGGCATGCCCTTCTCCAGCACCAGGACCCGCTTTCCGGTCTGGGTCAGGTGATAGGCGGCGGCCGATCCCCCGGCGCCCGAGCCGATGATGATGACGTCGTAACGCATCGGGCTGCCTCCTCTCAATAGACGGCGGCGGGAGAAATGACTGCCGCGGTGGAGCCCCGTGTCCTGGCGTGGGTCACCACGAACAGGAACTCGTAGACCCTGCGTTTCGCCAATACTTCGGTCGCCAGATTCTCCAGTCCGAACAGCCCCATCTTCACGTACATGGTCTGCGGAACCAGAAACGGGCGCTCCGGGTCCTCGCCCGGGACGGGGCCATAGCTCCAGGTATCGGCCCCGGTGACGGCGATACGCGTCTGGTAAAGATGCTGCACGAGCGCCAGCCCGGGCCCGGGCTCGCCGGAGAGGAATTCCGCGTTGTCCTGGCCCCACAGGGCGCCCCAGCCGGTGTGAAACAGCACCGCGTCGCCGGCGCGCAGTTCCATCCCCTGCCGCTTCAGGGCCCCTTCCAGGTCGGCGACGGTGATGACATAGCCCCTGGGCAGCCGCTCGGCGCCCTTGTAGCCCGCCACATCCACCAGCACGCCGCGGGTGACGATGGGCGGCACGGTTTCCATGCCGAAGCGGTTCAGGCCCCAGGATTCCACCACCTCCGCCGCGGTCCAGCCGTTGTAGAAGCGGTCGCCGATCTGGATGTGGCCGATGGAGTCGAGCTGGGTGCCCACCTGGAAGGTCCCGGCCTGGATTTCCGTGATCCAGTTGATCTGGTTGCGTCCCCAGCCCTTGCCCACGGCGTCGCTGCGCCGACGATTGGTGAAATGGGGAGACACGTCCACAGTCTGATGCCAGTAGCGGCCGGGGAACTTGGGCGTGTCCTCGTCCAGCACCCGCCCGAGTTCCACCACCGTCCCGGTCTTGACCAGCCGCGCCGCGGCCGCCACTGCGGCCGGCGTGATCTCGTTCAGGGTGCCGATCTGATCCTGGGCCCCGTAGCGGCTCGGCCACCAGGGCTTCTGCCCGTCGGGAAGCTCCACCGTCTTGTCCGGGCCGCCGGGGGCGGCGCCCGCGTGCCACCCGGCCGCTCCCGGGACGAGCAGCGCCAGGAGCACCGCGGCGGGCACCGCCCGCCGCCGGGCAAGACCAAGGCCCCTGATCATGACTGCGTCCCGCCCCTCTTCACCGCGTCCCGGCGCTGCGCTCACTTGCCCTTGGCGCCGCTGAATGCCTTCCACTCCTCCTCGCTGATCACGCCGTCGCCGTTCTTGTCGAGGCGGATGAACAGCTCCTCGTGGAACTTCATGAACTCGTCCTTGGTGACCTTGTGATTCTGATCTCCGTCCATCTTCCCCATCATCTTCATGCTGGAGATGCCGCGGACGTAGTCGGTCGTGAACTCGATGGCGAAAGCGGGGCTGACCGCGGCCGCAAACATGGTGCCGGTCAGTATTGCAAGCAGCTTGGTGCGAAACATGATTGCCTCCTTGTTGGGTTGGTGGGGTTGAAGCCTCGGTGCGGGCCGTTCCCGAAGGCACGTCCGCGCCGGAGGAACTGTGGGGCATCAGCCGCCCTCGCGGAACTCCGGGTAGAGCGTCATGCCGCCATCCACGTAGAGGGTGGCCCCGGTCACGTAGTCCGAGTGATCGGATGCGAGCCACACCGCCGCGCGGGCAATGTCCCGGGTCTCGCCTACCCGGTAATACGGGATGAGCTTGAGGAGCGCGGCTTCTGCGTCCTTCGTGGTCCATGCCGAGGTGTTGATGGGCGTCTTGATCGCCCCCGGCGAAATGGCATTGATCCGAATCTTGCGCATGGCGTATTCCTGGGCCAGGGTCTTCATCAGCATGGATACGCCGCCCTTGCTGGCCGCGTAGTTGGCGTGGCCGGCCCAGGGGATCACGTCGTGCACCGACGAGACACAGATGATCTTCCCCGCCGAGCAGGAAAGCTCGGCCACCACGCCCCGGCGCAGGAACTCGCGTATCGCTTCCCGGGCGCACAGGAACTGCCCGGTCAGGTTGACGTCGATCACCTTTCGCCACTGGGCGAGGGTCATGTCGTGGAAGGGCGCATCCACCTGCAGGCCGGCGTTATTCACCAGGATGTCCACGGTGCCGAACTCGTCGATGGCGCGGCGAAACATGGCCTGGACTTCCTCCTCGTTGCTCACGTCCGCCTGGAAGGGGAGGGCGCGCCCGCCGGCGGAGCGAATCTCGTCCACGACGCGCTGGGCCTGGTCGTCGCCCCGCACGTAGTTGACCACCACTGCGGCGCCGGCCTCGGCCAGCCCCTTGGCGATCCCCTCGCCGATGCCGGAGTTGGCCCCGGTCACAATGGCCCGCTGTCCGTCCAGAGTCGTCTCGCGGATGCGGGCTTCATGCATCCGTACTTCGCAGACGTCGCATGTTGTGTTCGCGTCCATGTCCGATCCTCAGCCGAGAAAGCTGCGGCGGATGAAATGGTCCGCCGAGAGCTTGCCCGGCCCGTGCAGGACCGTCACCAGGAGCAGCAGACCCCAGTACTGGTGGTCCTTGAGTCCTACCTCCGACAAATCGGGGTAGGAAACGACCGCCAGGATATTGAAGACAAAGAGCGCCGCGGCGGCCAGTCGCCCGCCCAGGCCCAGCGCAAGGAATACCGGAAGCACGAGTTCTGCACCCGTGCCCAGGTAGGCTGCCAGCTCCGGCGGCAGCAGCGGCACTTCATACTCGTTTTCGAACAGAGCCACGGTCGAGCTCCAGCTCTGAATCTTCACCAGACCCGACTGGAAGAACACGCCCGCGACCAGCAGCCGGATCCCGAGGTCCAGCACCGGCGCGAGGTATTCCTCGAGTATCCTGATCAGGCCCCGGGCGGCTCCCGTGAGCCCAGCGGCGCCTTCCATCGCCGTTGATTCAACGCGGTTCTCTGCGACACTCATCTCGTTCTCCTAGGAGCATTGGCCTGGCCCAGGGGTGGCGGAGCGCCGCCCGCGCCCCGCCACCCCGGACGCCATCAACCCTTCTTGCCGCCGGGCTTGGCGTCCGACGAGGTCTGGATGCGCCCGCCCACGATTCTTTCGCACGTGCCTTTGGGCACGTAGATCCAGGCTTCCGCGTCGGCGTCCTTCTTCGAGGTCCCGGCGCAGGAGCTGACGCTGGTGCCACAGTCATTCTTGCCGGCCTTCACGATGCCGGCGCACTTCTCGTTGTCGCCTTTGGCGGCCAGAGCCTGGCCCGCGCCGGCGCTGACGCCAAGAGCAAGCACCCCAATAATCGCGCTACGGATAATGTCGGACTTGTCCATTGCTGCTACCTCCTGTCAGTTGAGTGGGTGATCTGGAGTCCGAGAAATCCGGACTCCAATGAGTAGGCAGTGTGCGCAACAAGTCTCCCGTGCTCGTCGCGGAATCCTCACTTTTTCATCACGAGTCGAAGCGCGCCACCACGCCGTCGAGGACCCATGCGCGCAAAGCCTGGCCGACGTCGAAACCATCCCCGGCGGCAAACGCGGCCTCGCATGCCCCGCCGAGGGCGGCGCCCCGGGCAAGGGCCTGGAGCAGCGCGTACGCGGGGGCCGGCAGCGGCGCCATCTCGACCTCGAATCGCCGCCGCCAGACCAGCAGGTTCACGCCGCCCAGGCGCAAGTCCACCCCTTCCGCGACGCCTCGCGCCGGCTGATTCGCCTCCCAGATCCGGTGCACCGGGTAATGCGAAGCCAGCAGCCGGCACGAGGGATGCAGCGCGAAGTGAAGATCGGGATAGCGCTGCGCAGGAACGGCGGCGAGTGCGGCCAGGTTCAAGGCCCCGTGCTCGGCGGCGTGGAACGCTTCGTGCACCAGCCACTCGAGACGCGCCGTGTCGCGCAGGTAGGGGAGTTCGTGGGCGCCGGGCAGGGTGGCGAGAAACTCGGGAAAACTTCTTCCGTAGTCCTGGATGTCGCCGCTCGTCGACGGGCACGCGAGCCCATAGCGCCGGGCGGCGTGGCGGAAGAACTCCTCGCCCACCAGGCGTTCGATCACCGGATAGACCGCGCGCAGGGCCTCCCGGTAGTTGTGAAGCACGTTGTTGCGATAGAGGTCGAGCCGCGCGCCGGGCGCCATCTCGCCTGCCAGGATGTGATTCGAAAGCCAGTCGTCCTTGCCGCCGAAGAGGGCTTCCACGAATGCCGACTGGATGTCACGCAGGCTCGGCAACCCCTGCCTCCATCATCGTCCGCGCCTTTTGGGCCTCTTCCACCAGCACCGCCAGATCCGGTATGTCCGTGTCCCATTCGATCAGGGTCGGCACCCGTCCGAAGCGGTCCAGGGCTTTGCGGTAAAGGGACCACACCGGCTCTGCCACCCGGGTGCCGTGGGTGTCGATGAGGCAGTCAGGGCCCCGGTCAAAGCCCGCCAGATGGATTTCGCGCACCAGCGGCGCCGGTATGGCGTCCAGGTAGAGGGCGGCATCGAAGGCGTGATTGGCGCTGGAGACGTAGATATTGTTGACGTCGAGCAGGATGCCGCAGCCCCCGCGCCGCGCGGCCTCCACCAGGAATTCCCATTCGGGGATCGTCGAGTGGGCAAACTGAAGGTAGCTCGAGACGTTCTCGATCAGGATCTCGCGGCCGAGGAAATCCTGCGCTTCGCGGATGTGGGCGGAGACCACCTCCAGCGCTTCCTCGGTGTAGGGCAGCGGCACCAGGTCGTTGACATGGCGGCCACCGAAGGATCCCCAGCATAGGTGCTCCGAGACCATGGCCGGTTCCATGCGTTGCGCGAGAGCTCGGAGCCGTCTCAAGTGCTCCCGGTCGAGCGGGCCCACCGAGCCCAGGGAAAGGCCGACACCGTGCAGGCTCAGCGGGTAATGTTCCCGCGCGCGCTCCAGGTAGTGCAGGGGCTGTCCGCCGGCACCGAAATAGTTTTCGCTGTGGACTTCGAGCCATCCCACATCCGGGCGCGTTGCGAGCAGTTCCCGGTAGTGGGCTGCCCGCAGTCCGATGCCTTCGCGCGGCGGGAGCCGGGAGGGCAAGCGCTGATGCGGCGGCTCCATCGGGCCGCCCGTGATCGCCATCGACGGGTTATTTTCAGTCTGCGTCGAGGGTGTCGATGGGGAGGAAGCCGTCGCGCTCGATCAAACCGACCAAGCGAAGTTCCTCCCAATCCGAGTCTTCCTCCTCGAACTCGAACCCGCGCATTTCGTTGGCGCCGGGAAACGCCAGCGCCGGGCGCCTCGATGCATGCCCCGTGCCGGGCCCTGCTGCTGTAGAACGTGACGTGCTCATGGTTGTCTCCTGGTGTCCCGTCCCACGGGGAGCGGGAACTGTGTGTCAGCCACCCCGAGTGTCACCGCCACTGGTCACGAATCGGTCACGAAGGCTTAAAGCTTTGGTCGCGCCGGCCGACGGCCCGGTCTTGCCACGAAGGCGGGTCGGGTCTATAAGGTGGGCCTGCCCAGAAACCAATTCCCAACCATGTTTTCCACTGCGATTGTGTCTTCCTGGGCCCCGCAAACGGGGCCGAGTCGGCAGTTTCCGGGCCGACGCTTTTCCACCAGCCCTCGGCCATGACCCTCGGGCGCCGTCTGCTCCTCCCCATCGCCGCGTCGGGTGCCCTGATCGTGGCTTGGGTCGTTTGGGGATGGTTGCCCGGTGACCCGGCGGCAGATACCCGTTATGCCGTGGCAGGAGTGGTCGGAATCGGGATCGTTGGACTGCTGGGGGTGGCGAAGCTCGCCTTTCACCTGGCGGTTCGGCGTCCCCTGGCGGCGCTCGGCGCTGCCAACGGGCCAGGTGACGAGATCGAGCGCCTGGCGCAACACGTCCGTGCTCTGGAGCATCGGCTCGCGCAGCGTGACGCCGACGTCGAGCAGGCGCTGCGCCAGTGTCAAGAAGCGAAATCCAGCTTGCAGCTTGCCGAGGAACGGTACGTCCTGGCGGTGCGCAATGCCAGCGATGGCCTGTGGGAGTGGGATCTCAAGACCGGGGCCATGTACCTGTCGCCACGTTGGAAAAGCATGCTGGGTTTCGCGGAAGGCGAGATTCCCGATACCCGGGAAGTCTGGGTTGAGCGGCTGCATCCCGAGGATCGCGCTCGCGCCGAGGAGGCCCTAGAGAATCACATCCGCGGGGCGTCCCCGCGGTATCAGGATGAGCACCGGCTGCTGCACAAGGACGGGGGCGTCCGCTGGGTGCTCTCGCGCGGGGCCGCGATCCGGCGCGCGAGCGGCAGCGCGTACCGGGTGGTGGGGCTCGACACGGACGTCACCCGCATCCGTCACGTGGAGAGCATTCTGCACGAGATCGTAGAGGGAACCTCGGGGGCGTTCGGCGACATGCTGTTCCGTTCCATGGTGCAGCATTTCGCCCGTGCGCTGCACGTCGAGAGGGCGTTCATCACGGAATGCTGCGACCAGCCCCCGACCCGGGTGCGCACCCTCGCCCACTGGTCGGGGCGGGACTTCGCCAACAACTTCGAGTATGAACTGCCCGGTTCGCCCTGCGAACGCGTGATGGAGGGCCGGACCTGCTTTTATCCCCGGGACGTGGGCGTCCTGTTTCCCCGGGAGCGGTCCTGGGAGGCCTACCTGGGCGTGCCGATTTTCGGCAGCGACGGCAGGGTCATCGGGCATCTCGCCTTTCTCGACCGGCGCGAGATGCCGGAGGACGTGGTGGTGGACGCTGTCTTCCGCATATTCGCTGCCCGCGCCGGGGCCGAGCTCGAACGCATGCGCGCGCTGGAGGAACTGCGCCGGCTGACCATGCCCGCCGGGATCAGCGGCTGACCACCCGGTTGCGGCCGCGCTTCTTGGCCCGATACAGCGCCTCATCGGCGCCGCGCACCACCTCGTCCGCGGTCGGGAACCAGTCGCTGCGCTCCGCCGCGCCTATGCTTACCGTGACCGACACGCCGCTCGCGCCCCGGCCTTTTTTCCCGCGGTGATCCCGGCCGGTTTCGGCGTCCTTGGGGCGGTCCTTGCCCCGCAGCGCCACCCGGTAGGACTGGATGCCCTCGCGCAGGGCCTCCAGTTCCGGGAGCACCTGCTTGACCGGCCGGTCCGGGAACACCACCGCGAACTCCTCGCCCCCGTAGCGGAACGCCCTCCCTCCCCCGCCCACTTCCATGAGGCGCGCCGCCACCAGGCGCAGCACCTGGTCCCCGACGTCGTGACCATAGGTGTCGTTGAATTTCTTGAAATGATCCACGTCCACCATCGCGACGGTATACACGCCTCCGAGCGTGCGCAGCCGCTCTTCCAGGGTGCGCCGGCTCGGCAGTCCGGTGAGCTCGTCCCGGAACGCCATGCCGTGGGACTCCTGCAGGACCGCCATCAGCAGTATCAGGCCCGCGGCGGCCATGAAGATCTGGAACTGGGGGGGATCTCCCGCTCCGAGGCAGGCGGCGAAAAACGCGAGCATGGCGCCCGCGGCTCCGACCTCGAGGGGCGCGCCGCGGGGCAGCGACTTGGCCACCGCGGCGATAAAGGCTGCCGCGATGAAAATCATCGCCAATGGCGGCGGCGTGCCGGTCAAGAGCCAATGCTCCAACAGGCTTTCCCAGGCCGTGCCGGAGAACAGGCTGCGGCCCGCGGAAGCCACCCATCGCGTCACAAGGACTTGCGCCGCCACCAGGAACAGCCAGCGATAGCTCCGGTGATGGAGCACGGCGCGCTCCGGCAGCGCGATCGCCAGCAGAAAATTGAGGGGCAGGAAAATCATAATGGAGACCAGCACCACGCGTGCGGGGAAGCTGGAGGGCCCCATGGCCATGCCCGCCTCATACCCGACATAGGCCACGAACAGCAGGGCGACCAGCAGGAAGGTCCGAGCGCGGCGGAACCAGAGGCTGATGGCGGCTCCCAGGGCATAGGCCACGTAGGGCGCGTAAAACACGACGCCCGAGAGCTGCGGGCCGAGGGAGCGCTTGAACGCCAAGGCCAATCCGGCCGCAGCCATGATGGCGAGGGGCGCGACAAGGATTCTCAGGAAGGAGGACAACTCAGTGGCAGCGCTAGTTGGAAAGAACGGAGGACGCCTGGCGAAGGAATGTCCGGCATGGTCCCGGATTCATGCGCCCGCGTCGAGGAAATTGACGACGGTTAGAGCTCGAGGCCGGTCTCGCTCCACATGACGGAGGAATCCGCGTTCGCCGATTCCTCGAGCAGCTGGATCAAGGGAAATGCGCGGTTTCGAAGCGGAACGGGCGGCTCCTCGTCCCATTCCTTTTCGGACCTTGCCTTGGGCGGCGGCTCCTGGTAAGCGGCGAGCGCCTGCTTCAGCCGCGCCACCGCCTCCGGGATGTCTGTGGCCAGCAGGGCGCCGGGAACGGTGCCGCTATGACCCATCATCTTGAGGAGCTGTACCGCGACGCTGCCAAACAGCGTGATCCGCCCCACCTTGCTGTCGAATCGTATGAGCATGGCTATATGGTAACGCGGGCCGCTGCTTCAGTACTTGGCGTAGAGCTTTTTCTCGTACACGGCCTCGATGCGGTGCCCGTTCCACGCATAGATCAGGTGTGCGCCCTGCCGGCACCTCGACAGCACGCGTGGCCGCAGCACGCCAGCGCATTGACCTCCGGAGTGGCGCACGCTGTCATAAGCCACGCCCCAGGAGTTCTGAGATCTCAACTTCCGGCCTAGGGCCCGTCCGGCGGTGTAATCGTCCGGGTCGTAAACGTCGGGCAAGTCCCGACGGCCCCGTATATCGTGGAGTTCCCCGTCCAGGTTGGCGAGGTAGACCCGCATCTCCAGTTCGAGGGGCGGCTCCCGGGTCGCCGCCATGAAACGCTGGCGGTGATAGCGGGTTTCCGCGATGGCGGTGTCCAGGGAAGCACCCGCGTAATACACGCCGTAGGTCCCGTCGCTGAAGCGGCTGCCCAGGGGGTTGAGGTGTACGAAAGGTGCCATGAGGGGGCTCGACCCGGGGCCCGTTACCCGATCCTCGACGGGCACCAGCGAAAGCATTCCCGCCTCCTGCCGCAGGCGGGGGTTGGTGAGGGACTCCACCGCGAACACCGCGTCCAGATCCGCGGGATCCGCCACGCGCTCAAACAGGTTGACCGGCGGAAACCGGCTCGGCACCACCCGATAGCAGGGATGCCAGGCGATCCTGGAAACCGGCGGGATCACCCCCAGCCGCCCCGTTGCGCGTCCAGATATTCCCGCACCACGAACAGGTCGGCCACGCTTCCGCCCAGCATTCTTGCCAACGCGCTTCCACCGCCGAAGGGCGCGGCGGTATTGGCGCGCCGGATCCAGCCATCCGCGGCGCCCGGATCCGGAAGGAGGACCTGCAGTGCCGAGTAAATCCCCAGCAGGTAGGAAATGCGCTCCAGGGTATCTTGGGGAAGCACCACCGGCTCCCCCTTTTTCCATCGGTAAAAGGTGGAGCGGGCCGGCCGCCCCAACAGCGTCATCTGCTCCTCGTT
>DKBC01000208.1 GCA_002451065.1 Betaproteobacteria bacterium UBA6910 | reverse complement strand
AACGCGAGCTTGAGCTTGGTGCCGACGCCGTCGGTGCCGGAGACCAGCACCGGGTTGCGGAATTTCTTCGGAATCTCGAACAGGGCGCCGAAGCCGCCGATGCCTCCCAGCACCTCCGGCCGCAGAGTGCGCCTGGCGAAGGGCTTGATGCGCTCCACCAGGGCGTCACCGGCATCGATGTCCACGCCCGCGTCGCGGTAGGTCAGGCGGGTCGGATCAGCGGTCACGGGATTGCTCCACAACGGGAAGGAAAGACGAGGCCCCACATTTTAGCGGAAAAGCGACGCGTCGCATCGAGGCTGCGGCGTCCCGCCCTTATAATGATGCCTAGAAGACCCGTGCGCGTTCCGCCTCAGCAATGCAGTTGATCCTCGACATTCTTCCCGAGACACCTCCGACCCTGGACAGCTTCGTCCCGGGGCGCAACCAGGAAGCGATGAGCGTGTTGCGCGGTCTGCTCGCGGGCACCGAGCGGGAGCGCTTCGTCTACCTGTGGGGGGCGCCCGGCAGCGGCCGCAGCCACCTGTTGCGGGCCCTGGCGGATGCCTTCCGCGCCACGGGCCGCTCGGGAAGCTACCTTTGCGTGCCGGAGGGCGCGGTGATCGGCCCCGGCCTCGAGGCGGCGGATTGCGTGGCGGTGGACGATGTTCACCGCCTGACCCCCGCTGCCCAGGAGTCGCTGTTTCATCTCTGCAACCGGATGCGCGATGGCGGGCATGGCGTGCTGGTGGCCAGCGGCGACGTCCCTCCCGCGCGACTCGGGCTTCGCAACGACCTGGTGACGCGCCTCGGCTGGGGGCTGGTGTACGAGCTGCACGGCCTGTCGGACGCAGAGAAGGCCCGCGCCATGGAACGCCATGCGGCGGCCCGGGGCTTCCAGCTTCCCGGCGAAGTCACCGACTACCTGCTGCGCCACGGCCGGCGGGACCTGCCCTGGCTCATGGGCGTGGTGGACGCCCTGGACCGCCACTCCCTGGAGACCAAGCGCCCGGTGTCCCTGCCCCTGCTGCGGGAGCTGATCCAGGCGCCCCTGGACCTGGAGCCTCGGGGTCAATGAGCGACCGGCAACCGCGTCGCAGCCGGGAAGGATCAAGCGTTCTCGGTTGCGGCGTGCCCGGAGCGGGGCGAGCCGAACGACCCTGAGCGGGCGTTCGCGGACTGCAAGTACAAGGGAGCGTCCCGTGCCTCGTGCTCCACGACCGCCCCGGGTCTGTCGGCCTTCCCTTCGGGTACTCCGGCGCTTCAACCACCGAAAATCAGCGCGTCCGGGATTTCGAAGCGTTCATCGCTGCCGAAATCGATGATGTTTTCATCGCCATTTTTCCTGAAAGCGAACGGCGTGGGCGCGTCCGCTGCCACCGGTTTTCCCTTGATGAAAAGGATGCGGCGCTTCGAGTCGTGATCCCATCGAATCTCGACGGTTGCCGTTCCGTCGAAACTGCGGCGGACCACATAGGCCGGGCATTCCCTGACTTTCGAATAGGCCGGCATGCACTTGACCGTGGTGCTGGCGTGATAGGGTGTTCCGGGAATCGTTGCATCGACCTTGTCTGAAACGGGCTTCAGCGGCTTGCCCTCGATCGAGACGGACAGCGAATAGTCACTTCCCTCGTTCCGGCGGGCCGCTGAACGCATCAAATAGACCCGGATCGTATACGTCCCGTCGGCCGGCAACATGCCCTCGAATGCCTTGCTGCCGCCACCGGCAATGAACATCGAAACATCTCCCGAGTCCGGCGCATTGATGTTGAAATGGTTCGCCAGATTGCTGACCTGCATGCCTACCTTGAGGGTTTGGCCGGCGCTTGCCCGCAGCTGGTAATCGACATAGTTGTAGCCCTTCACGTTGCCCTTGATGACGGTGGACGTAGTTCCCTTGGCGAACCGGATCTGCCGGACGGTCCGTTCCCGGTCCGCGGGTGCGGCCGCTGACGAGGCCGTCGCAGTCAGCGTCAGAGCGACCGCCAATGCCGCGAAAATCCTGTTCATGTCTTACCTCGCATCGAATACCTCTCGTTTGAAATTCATTCTCGACGGGAACCGGCCCCTCAACGTTGTCGAAGAATTCCGCATGAGAATGCAGAGGGCCACGCCGCGTCGCCGTCAGCCGCTTGGTTCGGTAGCAACCCCGCGCAATCGCTTATCCGCCCGCCAGCCCGGAATGCCGCCGGCAGGCACAAGAGGTTCCAAAGCGGCGTGACCATCAATCCCGGGGGGATTGGAACCCTGGGGAGCGACGAACACGGCGTAGACGGTTCCGGAGTCCAGGATGGCTGGAAGAGCCTATGCCCCGACCGCGGCGCAGGGAAGGCGAAACCGCCACAACAGCATCGCTCCGGCGATATAAGGAGAAAGCGACCAAAGCCCCGCGTGGAACGAGGGTGCTTCCGCAACGGACGCGTAGGTGTGCAGTGCCAATCCAAATGCCGGAAGCAGCACGGCCGTTATCCGAATCTTGCCTATACCCCATGAACCACCCTCACTGTCAGTCCATACTTTACCGTCCGCCAGGTGGCGCCCCACGACCGGGCTGGCCTTCACCCTGGAAACCAACTTTGTCCGCGCCTCATGGCGAGGCAAGGTCTGCAGCAGCTTGGCCGGGCGCTCCTGGCGGTAATGGGACCATTGGCAAGTTAACCGGGATTGCCCTTCTCGGCAGCCCAGCGCCGCTCCGCCTCCCGCCGGACCGCGGGCATCATGAGGAGGCGGATCGCGATGATCCCGAAGCGCGCCCATCGCCAATAGCGTCGAAATTTGAGACGGGCATGCTCGTCGGTTGCCACCGCACGCGTCTCCTGGGCAAACCCCGTCGTCGCCGGGCCTATCTCCTCAGTCTCCAGGGTCCACGCGATCTTTACTTGGTCCGGTTCGGCGTATGCGGTGAAATCGCCGGGAGCCAGGGCTGAAAATTTCACATTGGGCAGCCACGGCTGGCAACTCGCCCCGCAAACCACGAGCCTTCCTGGCTGCTCGGCCAGCAGGCCCCATCCCAATGATTTCGTTTCCTCCAGAATGCCCTGCGGCTTGCGAGGTCCGGAGGGGGAAGCCCGCATCAGCTTTTCCCGCAGCCAGAAGATGACTTTGATAAATGTTAAGGACTGCATGTCGAAATGGGCGGCAACCTCCATCACGAGATGAGCCGGCGCCCGGACGGTTGTTTCGAACCGCTCGGTTACCTCGGGATCGGGAATAAAGCGCTCGAGCGGCAAGGCAGCGGAATCCATGCAGACCAGTTTAGGGGAATCCGCGAAAGCCGTGCGCCCGAAGGCGTGTCCCTTGGTGACCAGGTCCGGTTTTGCGCGACGCGGCCGCCGGGGGGCGACGGCTGTGGCGGAGCAACGGCCAATCCCCCAGGCCGCCTCGATCGTCTTCTCCGGGCGCCGTTCGCGCCCGGACCTTGAGGAACTGCGGCTACTTGTTGCGCAGGTAGCGGGCGTCGTCGAAGGTCCCGATCCAGGCCGGGCGATACACCACCATCAGGGTCACTGCCATGCCCGTGAGCATGGCCTCCGACCATCCCAGCAGGACGAAGAACGGCAGGTACTCGCCGTAGAGGTAGGCGGCGGGATAGGCGCCGGAGGCCGCCAGCAGCGTGGTGGCGGCGAGCCCCGACGCGGCCATGGCCAGGGCGCTGCCGAAAAAGCCGTTCACGAACACATAGACGAAGAGGTGGTTCGGCAGGCGGGTGTCGGCCAGGCGGTAGACGGCATGGCTGACCACCACCGGCAGCACGCCCATGATCAGTGCATTCAGGGAGAAGGTCCACACGCCGCTGAATCCGGCGAGGGTGGTTCCCAGCAGCACCAGGGTCATGCCGATCACCGCCAGCGCCGGCCCGAACATCAGGGCCAGGGCGGTGGCCCCCAGCATGTGAAAGTTGAGTCCGGGCTGGACGCCGGTCTTGATGTTCCACAGCACCATGAGCGTGACCACGGCGCCGAGCCAGAGGTGGAGCTGGTCCGGCCGCCGCAGCCGGCGCCAGGGGGCGAAGCGCAGCGCGTAGAGGAGGGCGAGGACGAACAGGCCGTGGCCGGCCCACAGCCACCCCGGGGAAAGCAGGTTGTCCGGCAGATTCATCGCGTCCGGCGGCCTTGGTTATACTTGCCAGTCTGCCGCTCACCGCGGCTTCTTATTGTTGCCCATGCGCCTCGCCCTGTTCGACCTCGACAACACGCTCATCGCAGGCGACAGCGACTTCGAGTGGGCG
>DKBC01000221.1 GCA_002451065.1 Betaproteobacteria bacterium UBA6910 | reverse complement strand
TCAAGGACTGGCTGGCGCTGCTCGATCTGGAAGTGACGGGCGGGGGCCTGGGCTGCTACGTGCCGCCGTTCCACCAGGAGAAGTGGCTGGAGCGGGCGCAGTTCATGGAGGCGGCGGGCGACCGCTGGTGGCCTATCTCCGGCGGCGTGTATTTCATCCGGGCCGTGAAGCGTGTGCACGGGATGCGGGTGATCAAGCCCAATTGGAACGACCGGCGGGCGGCCAGGGAAAGCCTGGCCTCGGTGGCGCGGCGCTTCAACGGCACCGCCACCGGCACCCAGCGCGCCGTTTTCGTACCCCAGCCGCGGTCCCGGGATATGCGCCGTTCGCCGGCGTCGGCCGCGGTCCTGCCGTTCCCATCCCTGACGGGAGAACGTGTTCCGGGGCCCCCGCGCTCCAGGGAACCGCGTGAGCCGTGAGCCGGCCGCGTCGGTGGAGATCTTCACCGACGGTGCATGCAAGGGCAACCCGGGCCCCGGAGGCTGGGGCGCCTGGCTCAAATACGGCGAGCGGGAGCGGGAGTTGTTCGGGGGCGAACCCCACACCACCAACAACCGCATGGAACTCACCGCGGTGATCCGCGCCCTGGAGGCGCTCAAACGGCCGCTCGATGTCCGCATCCATACCGACTCCCAGTACGTGAAGAACGGCATCACCGAGTGGATTCGCGACTGGAAGCGGCGGGGCTGGAAGACGGCGGACCGCAAGCCGGTGAAGAACGAGGACCTGTGGCGCCGCCTCGACGAGCTGAGTGCCCGCCATCGCGTGCACTGGGTCTGGGTGCGGGGGCACAGCGGCCATGATGGCAACGAGCGCGCGGACGCGCTGGCGAATCGCGGCGTGGAATCGGTGAGAGGGAATGGGTAAGGAATCGACGGCGAAGACATGGATCGGCGGATCGGGCCGGAGCGTGTTTCCGTTCATCCTCGAGGCTTCAGCGTTGACGGGGTCCTGATGCGGCAAATAGTGCTTGACACCGAAACCACCGGCCTGGAGGCCAATCGCGGCCACCGCATCATCGAACTGGCGGCGGTCGAGGTCCGGGACCGGTGCATCACGGAGAGCCATTTTCACCACTATCTGAATCCGGAGCGAGAGAGCGACGCCGGGGCACTCGCGGTTCACGGCATCAGCAATGAGTCCCTGCTGGACAAGCCGAAGTTCCGGGACATCGCCCGGGAGTTTCTGGATTTCGTCGCGGGAGCGGAGCTCATCATTCACAATGCGGACTTCGACGTGGCATTCCTGGACCATGAGCTGGCCCTCGCCGAGCTGCAGCCGCTGAAGGCCTATTGCGCCGGCGTGACCGACACCCTGCGCATGGCGAAGGAACTGCACCCGGGCAAGCGCAACAGCCTGGACGCCCTGTGCGAGCGCTACCAGGTGGACAACTCGGGGCGCACGCTGCACGGCGCGCTGCTGGACGCGCGGCTGCTGGCGGAGGTCTACCTCGCCATGACCCGGGGGCAGGAGAGCCTGATGATCGAGATCGGAGAGCCCGTCGCCCGCGGCGTGGAGGGAACTTCGAGGGTTGTCCAGCGGCCGATCCGGGTGCTTTCCGCGAGTGCCGACGAACTGGCCGCCCACGCCGAGTACCTCGAAATCCTGGACCGGGAGAGCAAGGGCATCTGCGTCTGGAAACGCACCGAAGGCGGGTGACTGGCCGATCAGCCGCGGGCGTGTTCGGCGCGCTCCGCCTGCTCCCGCAGCACTTTGATCTGGAACAGGGTGTTGCGCTCCTCCTCCTCCAGGGCGGACTGGATGAAGTGGATGGTGGAGCGGTAGCGCGGGATCACGTTGTACTTGAGAGCGTTGACCCGCTTCTGGGTCTTGCGCTGCTCGGCTAGCAGGCGCCACATGGCGGTTTCGAGTTCCCCGAGATGGGCGAGCAGGAGGCTCGCCTCCGACAGCTTCTCCCGGGCGTGATCGAAGCTGGGATCTGTCCACATCAATCCCACCGGCGTGATGGGGAGCGGCTCGGCGGTGACGGCAGGGTATTCGACGCCCACGTTGTGTCGGGGCAGGATGTTGACCCGCAGGGTCGGCGGCAGACCGAGGGCGGACTGCCGCAGCATCTGGCTTCCCATGCGCATCTGGGCCAGGGCCAGCCAACGGTAGGCCTCCTCCAGCAGGCGGCGCGCTTCCGCCCGCACCTTTCGGTATTCGCCCAGCCGCTCGTAGACCAGGCGCGTCAACAGTTCCCGCTTGCGCTCCAGCATGCTGTGCCCCTCTTCCAGGAACACCACCTGGCGCTTCAATTGAAGCAGCGCGCTCTTGGTGGGAGGTATCTTGAGGTGCCTGCTCATGGCGTCAGGGCGGGCTCAGACCCGGGGTGCCATTGGTGATGCAGCTTGATGTCTGCCTCAGTCACCCGCGAGAGGACCTCGGGCGGCAGCATCGAAAGCAGGTCCCAGGCGATGGTAAGGGTGTCGATGATGGTGCGGTCCTCTTCTTCCCCCTGACCCACGAAGCGCTGCTCGAAGGCTTCCGCGAAGTGCAGGTACTGGCGGTCGCCTTCCGAAAGCTCCTCGGCGCCGATGATGGAGGCCAGGTTGCGCACTTCCAGGGCGCGGGCGTAGGAAGCATAGAGCTGGGCCGATACCCGGGGATGATCTTCCCGGGTGTCGTCTTTGCCGATGCCGTCTTTCATCAGCCGGGAGAGGGAGGGCGGCACGTGGACCGGCGGATAGATCCCCTGATTGTTGAGTTCCCGCGAGAGGACGATCTGCCCCTCGGTGATGTAG
>DKBC01000033.1 GCA_002451065.1 Betaproteobacteria bacterium UBA6910 | reverse complement strand
ACCAACATCCGCGCCGCCGGCAAGGACGAGGCCATCCAGCTTACCCCGCCGATTCCCCTCACCCTCGAGTACGGGGTGGAATTCATCGACGATGACGAGCTGGTGGAAATCACACCTAAGTCCATCCGCATCCGCAAGCGCCATCTCAAGGAGCACGAGCGCAAACGCGCCTCCCGCGCCAAGTCCGAGGCCGCCGCGGGCTGACCGGCCTTGACGGACCCACACCGCGGGCCGAGCATGGTCGGCATGGGGGCCAAGCCCGCAATCCTCCTGTTGACCCTGTTCGGGCCGGGCCTCCTGCCCGCGCTGGCCGCCGCCGACGCGAACATCGTCATCGGTTCGAAGCGCTTCACCGAGTCCTACCTCTTGGGGGAAATCGTGACCCAGAGCGCCAGCGCCGCGGGCGAGGCAAATCCCATCCATCGGCGCGGGCTCGGCAACACCGCCATCGTATTCGAGGCGCTGAAGTCGGGCGCCATCGACGTCTACCCGGAATACACCGGCACTATCTGGCGCGAACTGATCGGGCAGCAGGGTCCGCCGAACGCCGGGCTGATGCGCGAGGAACTTGCGCTACAGGGCATCGGGATGACCCAGCCTCTGGGTTTCAACAACACCTACGCGCTGGCCATGGGGGAAAGCCAGGCCGCGGCTCTCGGCGTGGCCCGGATTTCGGACCTGACCGAACACTCCGGGCTGCGACTCGGCCTCTCCCACGAGTTCATAGGCCGTGCCGACGGCTGGAACGGGCTGCGGCAGGCGTACGGGCTGCCCTTCACCGCGCCTCGCGGGCTTGACCATGGACTCGCCTACGAGGCTCTGGTGGCCGGAGAAGTGGACGTCATCGACGCCTACACGACGGACGCCAAGCTCCAGGAATACGGGTTGCGGGTGCTCGAGGACGATAAGGGATATTTCCCCCGCTACGACGCGGTGCTGCTGTACCGGCTCGACCTCCCCGCACGGCTACCGGCGACTTTTTCCGCCCTGGAGCGGTTGGCGGGCCGGATTGACAAGGACGACATGCGAAGCATGAACGCGGCAGCGGAGGTTCAGGGCCGGGATTTTTCCGCCATTGCCGCGGAGTTCCTGGGCTCTCGCGCCGACAACGGGAAACGGCGGCAGGGATTCCTCGTGCGGTTAGTGGCTCCCGACCTGTTGCGCCTCACCGTCGAGCACCTTCTCCTTACGTTCGTTTCCCTGGCAGCGGCGGCGGCCGTCGGGATTCCCCTGGGAATCCTCGCCGCCCGCGTCACGGAAGCGGGCCAGGCGATCCTGGTCACCGTGGGAGTGGTCCAGACCATTCCCTCCCTCGCGCTGTTCGCCTTCCTGATCCCGCTGCTGGGCACCATCGGCCTGGCGCCCGCGCTGGTCGCGTTGTTCCTCTATTCACTGCTGCCCATCGTGCGCAACACCCACGCCGGCCTGACCGGCGCGCCGGCAGGGTTGCGCCAGGCGGCTCTGGCCCTGGGGCTCAAACCGCGACAGAGCCTGCGCCACGTGGAGTTGCCCATCGCCTTGCCGACCATCCTCGCGGGAATCAAGACTTCGGCGGTCATCAACGTGGGCACCGCCACCATCGCCGCGTTTATCGGCGCCGGCGGCTACGGCGAGCGCATCGCCCAAGGCCTGGCCCTCAACGACCACGCCATGCTTTTGGCCGGCGCGGTGCCGGCCGCGGCGCTGGCGCTCTTGGTGCACGGAGGGTTCGAGATCCTGGACCGCTGGGCGGTGCCCGAAGGACTTCGGGCCGCCGCGATAACGCCTAACGGCCGTGGATGAAAAGCTCGTAAAGCGTAAGCAGGATTTCGGCGACGATCAGGATCACGATGTACCACTCGACCCGCAGGGAATGGCGCGTGTCCAGGGTATCCGTGAGGGTCTGGGCGGTGCGGGATATGAGGCCCAGCTTCTGCTCCAGGGCGGCGTAGCGCTCCTCGATCTCATACTCGTCCTCCAGCCGGAGGTAGAGGCCCTCGAGCCCGGGCACATCCCACAGGATCTCCGGTTTGTCCGTCACCGCCGCGCGCCCCACCATCAGGGTCTCGGTGTGCAGGGTCGCGCCGACATGGCGCAGCAGTTCGTGGGTGTTGCTGGCAATTCGGCCCCTGCTTTCCAGCTCCACCGCCAGGGGCTCGATGCGGTCGAAGGTGGCGGCGATGTTGGATTCGTAAAAGGCAAGCAGCACGCTCTTGGACAGCACGTCGGCGATCACCTGCAGACGTTCCACGGTGACCGCGTCCAGGACCACCGCGTTCGCCTTCATGCCTTCCTTGGCTTCCGCTTCCACCCGCACTTCCAGGTCCTCGCTCTCCGGCGAGGAGTAGGGGTTCCCGACCTGGGGACGGATGTCGGAGAGGAAAGCCTCCCGCGCGAGGGGGTCCACGTCGAAGAACACCACCGCCCCGTAACGGAACAGCACCGCCACCCCGCCGCCGCGCACCAGCACCGTGACCGGGTTCATGGCCAGGGCGTCGGCCGGCCGCCACGCGCGCAGGCTCAGACGCTGACCCAGCAGCAAGGCTTGGGCCCTGAAACCTGTCTTTCCGGAAAGCGGGAAGTCCGGCATGGCGAGGTCGGACGCGAGTGAATATGCCTAATCTAACCAACCAAAGAAAGAAAAACGCCGCCGGTAAGCCAGCGGCGTTTCTCAGAAAGCCTGAATCAGAACGAGCGCGAGTACTGGAAGCCGAGAATGTCCACGCTATTGTCGTAACTGCCGATGACCGGAATGGACGGCGGCTGTGTCCCGGGCGCCGGCGCATTGATCGACGAGTTCTTTACGAACAGATGGGCATAGCCCATGTCGAGGAGGTCCTTGGGGGTCAGCTTCAACTGCACGCCCAGGGCAATCCAGGTCCGGTCATTGTCCGGGATACGCACGGTACGAAACGCGTCGGGCACCGGTGACTCGTCGTAGGCGACACCGAATCGAAATTTGACCGTTTCGCTGTACTTGTAGTTGGCCCCCACCGCGAAGCGCCACGTGTCGTCCCAGTTTTCCGGAATCCTCTGAGCAATTCCCTGCGTAAATAGGGGGCTTGGAGGAACCGTTACCAGGAGTTGCTCGAACACGCTCCAGTCGGTCCAGGCAATGTCCGCCAGCAGTTCCCACCTGTCGTTGAGCTGGTGGGTCGCGCTGGCGGTGAAAATCGCGGGCAGCTTGACCTCCGCGCTAGCGGGGGTGCCAAACGTAAGGACAGGAGCCGCGAAAATGGCAATGGTTCCTTCAATATCATGCTTTACCTCGGAACGGTAGGACGCGCCCAGCCGTGTCGAAGGGGTCACCTGGGCCAGGATGCCGATGTTCCAGCCGTAGCCCCAGTCGTTACCCTCGAGCTCCGACTGTCCCCCCAGGGGCGAGACCGCCGAGGTCAAGTCGGCCTTTGCGTACTCCGCCGTGACGCCGGCACCGATCGAAATGGTGTCACTGATTCGGTAGGACGCGCTGCCCCCAAGGGCCATCGTCTGGAGCTCGGACTTGATGCCCTGGAGGCGGCCGACCCAGGATGGGGTGTACTCGGTGCTTAGTCCGAATGGCGCATTGAGTGAAACACCAACGTCCCATTTCGGGTTGATGCGATATGAAAAATACGCCGCCGGCACGATGGCCCAATCGCCGGCGTCCCCCCCGTTGTCAAAGAACCCGCTACCCGGCGGGAAGGCCAAGGACGGATTGAACGTGGCGGTAGAGAACTTGGCGGAAGGCTTAACCAAATCGATGCTCACGGCGGCCGAGGTGCCCGACAAGAAGCTCATGCCAGCAGGATTGAAGAATATAGTGGTTGCATCCTCCGCCGAGGCCGCGGTTCCGGAATAGGCGTTGCCCAGCCCCGACGCGTTCTGCTCCAGAAGCTGGAAACCCGCCGCGTAAGCGTGATTGCCTCCAAGAGAAACCGCCCCCATGGCTCCGATCGCCGCCGCGATCGCCGTCAGCCTGACTTTCATCGTTCACTCCTCTGAGTTTGTTGTTTGGTGGAAACCGTCCCCGCCCATAGGGCTTCGGCGCGGAGTATGCACCGAATATTTTGCGTATGCCATACCCCTGTTGCGCCGATGCATCACCCCCCCGATTCTTACCTGACAATGGCTTCAGACCGCCTCGAACAGCCCCGCCGCTCCCATGCCCGTGCCGATGCACATGGTCACGAGGCCATAGCGCTTACCGCTCCGCTTGAGGCCGTGGACCAGGGTGGCGGTCCGGATGGCGCCGGTGGCGCCGAGGGGGTGGCCCAGGGCGATGGCCCCTCCCAGCGGGTTGACTTTTGCCGGGTCCAGGCCAAGTTCCCTGATCACGGCCAGGGACTGGGCAGCGAACGCCTCGTTGAGCTCGATCCAGTCCACGTCGTCTTGGCTGATCCGGGACTGGGCCAGGACCCTGGGAATGGCCTTGACCGGCCCGATACCCATGATTTCGGGCGGAACGCCCGCCACCGCGTAGCCAGCGAACCGGGCCAGAGGTTTCAGATTCAACTGCTTGGCCAACTTGCCACTCACCAGCACCACCGCTGCCGCCCCGTCCGACATCTGCGAGCTGTTTCCCGCCGTGACGGAGCCCTTGGCGGCAAAGGCCGGCTTCAGTTTCGCCAGAACCGCCAGGGAGGTGTCAGCACGGGGCCCTTCGTCCAGCCCCGCTTCCCGGCTCTTGACTTTCACCGTGCGGGTCTCCAGATCCGGCACCCGGTCGGCGATGCCGTAGGGTGCGATCTCCTGCTTGAATTCCCCCTTCTCGATGGCGCGGATCGCCCGCTTGTGGCTTTCCAGGGCAAACGCGTCCTGTTCCTCCCGGGTCACCTTCCACTGGGCCGCCACCTTTTCCGCGGTGATTCCCATGCCATAGGCGATAGCCAGGTTCTCATCTGTCTCAAAAATCGCCGGATTGAACGCGACCTTGTTCCCGCCCATGGGCACCAGACTCATGCTCTCGGTGCCGCCGGCGATCATCATATCCGCCTCGCCGAGCCGGATGCGGTCTGCCGCCATGGCCACCGCCTGCACCCCCGACGAGCAGAAGCGGTTGATGGTCATGCCCGGCACGCTGTCCGGCAGGCCCGCCAGCAGCAGGCCGATGCGGGCGACGTTCATTCCCTGCTCCGCTTCCGGCATGGCACAACCCACGATCACATCCTCGACCCGCTCCGGGGCGATCTCCGGAACCGCGCGCAGGGCCTCGCGAATCACGTGGGCCAGCAGGTCGTCCGGCCGGGTGTTCCGGAACATGCCGCGCGGCGCCTTGCCCACGGGCGTGCGCACCGCGGCCACGATGTATGCGTCCTGTATTTGCTTGGTCATTTCCGTCTCCAGAATCAGTTCCGCAGGGGCTTGCNNGGTCTTGAGCATGTGCTCGATCCGGGCTTGGGTTTTCTCGGTAGCGATCAGTTCCATGAACGCTTCCTTCTCCAGCTCCAGCATCCACCCCTCGTCCACGATGCTTCCCGCTTCCACCTCGCCCCCGCACAGCACGGTGGCGATTTTGCTCCCGATCAGGTAGTCGTGCTCCGAGATGTAGCCGCCCTCGAGCATGTTTACCATGGCGGTCTTGAAATTGCCAATGCCGGTCCTGCCGGCGACCGGGAAGCGGGGCCGCAGCGGGGGCCGGTAGCCGGATTCAATAAGCGAGCGCATCTGGGCCTTTGCCACGTGCAGCAGCTCGAAGCGGTTCACCACCACCACGTCCGACGTCCGCAGGTAACCCATTTCCCGCGCCTGCTCGGCGCTTTTCGCCACTTGGCCCATGGCCACGTTCTGGAAATAGCTCTGCAGGAACGGCATCACGTTGCCGCCCTTGGCTTCCGTCGCCGCCCGCAGCGCCAGCTCCTTGCAGCCGCCGCCGGCCGGCAGCAGCCCGACGCCCACTTCCACCAGCCCCACGTAGCTCTCCAGGGTGGCGACGATGCGGGAGGTATGCATGGACAGTTCGCAGCCACCGCCCAGGGCCAGACCATCCATGGCTGCGATGGTGGGCACCGACGAATAGCGCAACGCCTGGGTCATGGCCTGGAACTGATCCACCGCGGCCTCGATCTCCTTGAGCTTGCCCGCCATCAGGGAGTCCGCCACGTTGAGCTTGCGCGCCGCCTTGAGCACCAGGGACTGGGCCTCCCGCTTGAACTTCTTGAGGAACTTGCTCACCGGCGAGGGCTGCTGGGAGGACGGCTTCCCGCCCACCTTGGAAAGATTGGCGCCCGCTGAAAACGGCGCCTCGGGCTGCCAGACGATGAGGCCCTGGAAATTGCGCTCGGCCTCGTCCACCGCCTGCAGAAGGCCTTCCATGACTTCGGGGCTGATGGTGTGGAGCTTGGTCTTGAAGCTCACGATGCCGATGCCGTCGCCCTGGGTCCACATGCGCACGCCGTCGTTTTCGAACACCGTGTCCCCATACCGGGCCGGCTCGCCCAGCAGCCGGTCTGGGAATAGCTGCCGGCAGTAGACCGCCAGCGAGGAGCGCGGGCGATCCGCCCGCGCCTGGGGCGAATAGGAACCGTCGGGCCCGTGCACCCTCGTCCGCCCGGACTCTCTCACCCACGCCGGGAGCGGCGTGGAAACCATGGCGTTGCCGGCCGCGATGTCCTCGGCGATCCAGCCCGCCACCTGCTGCCAGCCGGCCGCCTGCCAGATCTCAAACGGGCCTGTGTCCCAGCCGAAGCCCCAGCGGATGGCGAGATCCAGGTCCCGGGCATTGTCCGCAATGGATTCCAGGTGCACCGCACAGTAGTGGAACACGTCCCGGTAGATGGCCCAGAGAAACTGGGCCTGGCGGTGTTCGCCTGTCCGCAGCGCCGCGAAGCGCGCCGCCGCGTCCCTGTTCTTGAGCGCTTCCTTCACCTTCTCTTCGGCCTCCCCGGCGGAGGTCCGGTAATCCGCGCTGGCCAGGTCCAGCACTTGGATTTCCTTGCCCACCTTGCGGTAGATGCCGGCCTTGGTCTTTTGTCCCAAAGCGCCCTTGTCGATGAGGCCCTGCAGCCAGCCCGGCGTCTGGTAGTACCGGTGCCAGGGATCGTCGGGCAGCGCATCCCGCATGGTGTTCACCACGTGGGCGAAGGTGTCCAGGCCCACCACGTCTGCGGTGCGGAAGGTCGCGCTCTTCGGGCGCCCAATGAGGGCGCCGGTGATGGCGTCCACCTCGTCGAAGCCCAGCCCCAGGCGCTGCGCGTGGTGGATGGTGGCGAGCATGGAGAATACGCCCACCCGGTTGGCGATGAAGTTGGGGGTGTCCTTGGCGCGCACCACGCCCTTGCCCAAAGTGGTGACCAGGAAAGTCTCCAATTGATCGAGAATTTCTGGATCGGTCTCCCGCGCCGGAATCAATTCCACCAAGTGCATGTAGCGCGGGGGATTGAAAAAGTGCACTCCGCAAAAACGCGAGCGCAACTCCGCCGGCAGCGCCTCCGCCAGCCGGTTGATGGAAAGGCCGGAGGTGTTGGACGCGAACACCGCGTCGGACCGGATATGGGGCGCCACCTTTTTGTAGAGGTCCTCCTTCCAGTCCATGCGCTCGGAAATAGCCTCGATCACGAGGTCGCACTCCGAGAGCAGCGCCAGGTGCTGGTCGTAATTCGCGGGTTGGATGGAATCGCCCCGGGACGCCGTCGCCAAGGGGCTCGGCTCCATCTTCCTCAGGTTGCCAATGGCCTTGAGCACGTTGCCATTCGGATCACCCTCCTTGGCGGCGAGTTCGAACAGCAGCGGCTCCACGCTGGCATTGGCGAGGTGGGCGGCGATCTGGGCCCCCATGACCCCCGCCCCCAGCACGGCCACTTTTCGGACTGCAAAATTACTGTTGCCCAATGGACTCTCCCATCAATAAATAAGAACCGGAAAAACCCCTTAACGCAAAGAACGCAAAGAAAAGTCGCCTTGCGAGGTTCTGGCTTTGCGCCACCTGCGTCGAATGAGTCTGCCGGTCGTCAGCGGGTTCACTCCGGCGGCACCGGACGCGGGCGGCGCTGCTCGTCGGTGGCGACGTAGGTCAACGTGGCCTCGGTCACCTTGATCACGTCCCCGAATCCGGTAACCACCGGGTTCCGCTCCGCGTACACGGTGACATCGACGGTGATGGAGGTGCGACCTACCTTGGCGATGTCGGCGTAGAAGCTCACCAGGTCCCCCACGAATACCGGCTGCTTGAACAGGAACTGGTTGACAGCCACGGTGGCCACTCGCCCCCTTGCCCGCCGCACCGCCGGAATACTCCCGGCAATGTCCACCNNGCCATGATCCAGCCGCCGAAGATATCGCCCACGTAATTGGCGTCGGCGGGCTCCGGCACCACCCGCAACACCGGCTCCTTGCCGGCCGGCAGTTTCACTTCTGATTCGCTGGCGCCCATTCCCTATGCCCCGCTCAATGTCCCGCGTACGGCCTTTCCACTTGGCTCGGGTAGCGCGCAAGGACACCCGCGCGTGACCCTGACGGTCCGCGTCAGCATGGCGCTCTCGACGCTCCGGGGTTCCGGCGTCACCGCGGTGCGCGAACTCCCGGAGCAGCCCGTCGAGGGTGCCCGTTCCCTGGAAAAAATGATGTCGACCATCCCCGACTCCGCCCCGGGCTTCAGTCCAGGAAGAAGTCCGCCTGCAAGGGATGGCCCGGGCTCACCGCATAACGGCCGAAGTCCTGGACGCCTTCTTCCCGCAGGACGTCCTCGTCAACGTAGAAGTTGCCAGTCGCCTTGCGGCTGTCGCGGGAAAGAATCACGTAAGCGGCATCCGCCATGATTTCCGCCGTGCGGCTGGCCTTGATCAGTTCGGGCGGAAAATGCACCTCGATGGCGGCAGTGGCGATGGTAGTGCGGGGCCACAGGGAGTTCACCGCAATGCCGAGGGAAGCAAGCTCCGCCGACATCCCCAGGGTGCACATGCTCATACCGTACTTGGACATGGTGTAGGCCACATGGTCCTTGAACCAGCGGGTGCTCATGTTAAGGGGCGGCGCCAAATTGAGAATGTGGGGATTGATTCCGCTCTTGAGATAAGGCAGACAGGCTCGGGAGGCACAGTAGGTGCCGCGGACGTTGACGCCAAACATGAGGTCGAAGCGCCGCATGGGGGTATCAAGAGTCCCGGTCAGGCTGATGGCGCTGGCGTTGTTCACCAGCACGTCAATGCCGCCAAAGGTCTCCACGGTCTTTGCGACCGCCGCTTCCACGGTGGCATCGTCGCGCACGTCCATCTGCAGGGGCAAGGCCCGGCCGCCGGCGGCCTCCACCTCCTTGGCCACGCTGTGGATGGTGCCCTTGAGCTTGGGATGAGGCTCCGTGGTCTTGCCGGTGATGACGACGTTGGCACCGTCGCGGGCGCAACGCAAGGCGATCGCCGCTCCAATGCCGCGGCTCGCGCCGGTGATGAAAACCGTCCTACCCTTGAGTGCTGACATCATTCGTTCTCCGTCAGTTTTAGATCCGACACAGAGTCACCAAGACAATGGGAAGATCAAATTCATTCAACGCAAACACCACAAAGTGCGCAAAAGGCGGGATTCAAACGGCCCTACTTTGAATTACTCTGCGTCCTCTGCGCTTGATCGCTTCTCGCTGTCCGCCGAACGTTGTCCTTTACCTTCCCACGAAATTCGGTTGGCGCTTCTCAATGAAGGCGGTCACGCCTTCGGCGAAATCCGAGGTGCGGGTGCAGCGGGCAAAGCTGCGCAGTTCCTCGTCCATCTGGCCCTCCACCCCCGCCTCGAAGCCGCGATTCACCAGGGCCTTGGCCTCGGCGAAGGCGAGTGTCGGACCGTCCGCCAGGCGCCGCGCCAGCTTCCGTGTCTCGGCATCGAGTTGGCCGGGCGCCACCGCCCAGTTGACAATGCCCAGATCCCGGGCTGTGGCGGCGTCGAATACATCCGAGAGCAGCGTGAGCTCCATGGCTTTCTTGTAGCCCACGAGGCGCGGGAGCCAGTGACTGACCCCGCCGTCGGGACTGGTGCCGATGCGCGTGTAGGCAACAAAGAACCGGGTACCCTCGGCAGCAATCGCCAGGTCGCATGCCGCCAGGAGCCCCATGCCGGCGCCGGCGCAGGCGCCGTGCACGCTGGCAATTACCGGCTTCGGCATGCGGCGCAGGGTCGTGAACGCCAGGTGCATATCGCGGCCGATCCGCACCACCATCTCCGGCATTTCTGCCAGATGGTTTTTCATCATGGCCACGTCGCCTCCGGCCACAAAGGCCGGGCCCGCGCCGCGAACCACCACCGCGCGCACCGCGCCATCCTCCTGCACCCCCTCCGCCACGTCCCGCAGGCGCGCCATCATGGCACCGTCCATGGCGTTCATGACCTGGGGGCGATTGAGGGTGACGGTCGCGACGCCTTCCGCGACGTCCACCAGCACCGAGTCCGTCATGCGGTCTTCCTGGCCGGAAGCGTTGGAAAGCCTTCCGCCGTGGAGCGGGTCGCGAGTCCGAAGTCAGGCTCGAAATCGTCCACCATGACCACTTTGTTCCGCAGGACATTGTGACGGACAAGGGTGTCGGCCTCCTCCTGACTAATGACTCCGGCGCGCAGCCCCGCCTCCAACAGTTCGCCGGCACCGCCGCCCGCGATCCGGCCGTGCTTGGCGGCTGTGCGGAGCCTGCCCTCGATTCCCTCGCATCGGATGGCGCTCGCAAGCGCCGCCTCCAGGGCGCCCACCGGCTCGGACTCGTCTTTGGGAATAAAGATGCCGGCAGTCAGCCGATCCCGGGCCTCGCCGGGCTCCAGCAACAATTCCGCGACCTGATGCCCCAATTCGTCGCTGGGCGGGGCAAAGGGCCGGCCCAGGGGAAAGGCGATGAAACGCACCAATACCGCCAACGCGCGGCTGGGAAAGTTCCCCAGCACCCCGTTCATGGCCTGCTGGCTCTTGTACAACGCGTCCTCCACCGACCAGCGCAGCAGCGGGAGGTCCGCGGCCGGGCGACCATCGGCCTCAAAGCGCTTGAGAGCCGCGCTGGCCAGATACATCTGCGACAGCACGTCGCCGAGCCGCGCAGACAGCTTCTCCTTGCGTTTGATCTCCCCGCCGAGCAACAACAGCGCGGCGTCCGCCGTTACGGCGAACCCCGCAGATAGTTGGGACAACCGCTGGTAGTAGCGGCGAGTCTCGTCGCCACCCTGCACGCTCTTGCCGTGTCCTGCGGTCAAGCCGAGCCACAGGGAGCGCAATGCGTTGCCGACCATGTATCCCAGGTGGCCGAAAAGGGCCCGGTCGAATTCCGCAAGCCCGCGCTCGCGGTCAGTCTCGCCGGCGGCCTGCACGTATTGCAGCAGGTAGGGATGGCAGCGCAGCGCTCCCTGGCCGAAGATCATCAGGCTGCGGGTCAGGATGTTGGCCCCCTCCACGGTGATGCCGATGGGCATCTGCTGATAGCCGCGTCCCAGGTAGTTATTGGGCCCGAGGCATATGCCCTTGCCGCCATGCACGTCCATGGCGTCGTTCACGATGACCCGGGCGCGCTCCGTGAGATGGTACTTCACGATGGCCGACGCCACCGAGGGCTTCTCGCCAAGATCCACGGCGCCGGCGGTCATGGTGCGCGCCGCATCCATGATGTAGGTGTTGCCGCCGATGCGCGCCAGCGCCTCCTCGACGCCCTCGAAGCGACCGATGGGCGTCTTGAACTGGACCCGCACCCGCCCGTAGGCGCCGGTGGCCCGCGCCGCAAGTTTGGCCCCGCCCACGCTGCTGGAAGGCAGCGAGATGGAGCGCCCAGCCGCCAGGCAGTTCATGAGCATGCGCCATCCCATACCGCAGCGCTCGTGCCCGCCGATGACGAACTCCATGGGAACGAAAACGTCCCGGCCCGAGTTCGGTCCGTTCTGAAACGCCGCGTTCAGCGGGAAATGACGCCTGCCGATGTTGACGCCGGGGTGGGAGGTCGGCAGGAGCGCCAAAGTGATGCCCACGTCTTTTTCGCTGCCAATCAGTCCGTCGGGGTCGCGCAACTGGAACGCGAGGCCCAGCAGCGTCGCCACCGGCCCGAGAGTGATGTAGCGCTTGTCCCAGGTCAGGCGGATGCCAAGCACATCCTTCCTGCCCTGATACTCACCCCGGCACACGATACCGAAGTCGGGAATGGACGCCGCGTCGGAACCAGCCTCGGGGCTGGTGAGCGCGAAACAGGGTATCTCCTGACCCTTCGCGAGCCGGGGAAGATAGTGGCGCTTCTGCTCCTCGGTACCGTAGTGAAGCAGCAGTTCCGCCGGCCCCAGGGAGTTGGGCACCATTACCGTCACCGCCAGCGTGGGAGAGCGCGAAGCAAGCTTGGTCACCACCTGGGAATGGGCGTACGCGGAAAAGCCAAGTCCGCCGAATTCCCTCGGGATGATCATCCCCAGAAAGCCCTTGTCCTTGATGAACTGCCAGATCTCGGGCGGCAGGTCGTGCAGCTCGTGGGTCACTTTCCACTCGTCCACCATGGCGCATAGCTCCTCCGCGGGGCCGTCCATGAAGGCCTGCTCCGCCGCGGTCAGTGCGGGATTGGGATACTTGAGCAGCTTGTTCCAATCCGGATTGCCGCGGAATAGCTCCGCCTCCCACCATACGGTGCCGGCGTCCAGCGCTTCCTGCTCGGTCTGGGAAACCTGGGGCAGCGCCTTCTCCAGCATCCCGAGCACGCGGGCCGAAATCAGCTGGCGGCGCAGCGGCACCACCGTCAGCAGAATCACCATTGCGGCAACAATCAGCAGTATCAGAGTCGTCATGGTCAAGCCCTCTCTTGAATCATCCTTGTTTGGACCGCGCCGACCTGGATTTTCTTACGCCAGACGCGTCGGGAAGCGGCGCCGTGAGGCCGCCCACCAGAAACGGAAGCAGATGGCGCACCACCGCCTCCGGGTTGTTTGCCTCGTCCTCCAACGGATAGCGGCACGCCAGCTTGAGCACGTCCGTGCCGCCCAGCGTGTAGGCGATCGCTCCAAATATGAAATGCAGGCGCCACACCAGTTCCCGGTCGGGAACGTGGGGCAGCGCCTTGGCCAGGGCCGCCTTGTAGCGGGCTACCACAGCCTCGTACTGATCGGGCATGAACTCCCGCACGTAACCCGAGGGCTCCGCGAACGCCCGTCCCAACAACCGCAGGAATGCGCCCCCACGACGCGCCGGGTCGCGCGCCAAACGGACTCCGGCGGAAAGAAAGGCCTCGAGGATCTGGGTCGGGTCGAGGGGGCGCCCCCGCGCCGACGCTTCCAGGCGATCGAGCATGGCCAGCCGCTCGGCGTTCAAGGGTCCCAGGCGACGGCTGAATACAGTCTTGATCAGGTCTTCCTTGGAACCGAAGTGATAATTGACGGCCGCGAGGTTGACGCCGGCGCGGGCGGTAATCATGCGCAGCGACGTGGCCTCGAACCCTTGCTCCATGAACAGGACTTCGGCCGCGTCGAGGATGCGTTCCTTGGTGTCGGGTGCGAGCTGGGTATCGATGCGGTTCACAGGAACAAACCTCGAGTTCAAACGATCGTTTGAATCGTACGTTTGACCCAGCTCCCTGTCAACCCCAACCGTAACGGGGATTCAGCGCCCTCCGCGCCGTGCCTGCCCTAGAGCTGCCCCTCCTCCAGGGCCAGCGCCGGACCGGACCCGTGCACCACCATGTGGCCGAGGGCGGGGGCGAGGGAGAGGGCGTGGTCGGCGTAGAAGCGAGCGGTATGGAGCTTGGCGCGGTAGAAGGAGGCCCCCTCGCCGGCACCTTGGCGGCGGTGGGCGACGTCGGCCGCCCGGGCCATCTGCCAGCCGCCGGCCACGGTGCCGAACAGTTTTAGATAGGGTACCGCAGCGGCGGCCGCCGCCCGGGGATCCTGGGGATGGGTCTCCAGCAGCCAGTCCGTGGCCTGGTCCAGGGCGTGGATGCCGTGGCGCAGCGCCGCCCCGATGGCCACGCAGTCCTCGTTCTCAAGGGAGGTCACCCGCGCCTCCGTGGCGCGCATCTCCTCCAGGAGGGCCTTGGCTGTGACACCCCGCTCCCGGGCCACCTTGCGCCCCACCAAGTCGTTGGCTTGAATCCCGGTGGTGCCCTCGTAGATGGTGGTGATGCGGGCGTCGCGCAGGTGCTGGCAGGCGCCGGTCTCCTCGATGTAGCCCATGCCGCCGTGTACCTGGATGCCGGTGGAAGCGATCTCGATAGCCTGCTCGGTGCTCCAACCTTTGACCACGGGCGTGAGCAGGTCGACCCGCATCTGTTGGCGCTTCCTCTCCGCGGCGTCCGGGTGGCGGTTGGCCGCGTCCATGGCCCCCGCCGTGTAGTAGGCGAGCGCGCGCATGGCTTCCACCTGGGCCTTCATGGTCATCAGCATGCGCCGCACGTCGGGGTGGCTCACGATGCTCACCCGCTCCCCGGCCTTGAGACCCACCGGCCGCCCCTGGACCCGCTCCCTGGCGTAAGCCAGCGCGCCCTGGTAGGCGCGCTCGGCGACGGCAACCCCTTCCAGCCCAACGTTCAACCGGGCATGGTTCATCATGGTGAACATGTATTCGAGACCGCGGTTGGGCTCGCCGACCAGGTAGCCCACGGCGCCTCCCTGCTCGCCAAAGGCAAGCACCGCGGTGGGGCTGGCGTGGATCCCCATCTTGTGCTCAAGGGAGACGCACTGGACATCGTTGCGTCCACCCAGCCTCCCATCCGGGTCCACCAGGAACTTGGGGACGATGAAGAGCGAGATTCCCTTCACTCCTTCTGGGGCGTCCGGGAGCCGAGCCAGCACCATATGAACGATGTTCTCCGCCATCGTGTGCTCGCCCCAGGTGATAAAGATCTTGGTGCCGGTGATGCGGTAGTAGTCCCCCTCGGGGACGGCCTTGGTGCGCACGGCGGAGAGGTCGGAGCCCGCCTGGGGCTCGGTCAGATTCATGGTGCCGGTCCACTTGCCAGCCGCCATCCGCGGCAGGTAGAGCCGCTGCTGGGCAGCGCTCGCGTGGTGGGCTATGGCTTCCATCGCCCCCTGGGTCAGCATGGGACACAGGGAAAATGCCAGGTTCGCCGATTTCCACATCTCCTGCACCGGGGTCGCCACTAGGTACGGCAGCCCCTGCCCCCCGAATTCCGGCTTGGCGGCGAGCGTGGTCCAGCCGTTCTCGACGAACTTGCGGTAGGCCTCGGCGAAGCCCGGCGGCGTCACCACGGCCCCGCCCTCCAGGCGCGAGCCCTCCCGGTCCCCCACCGGGTTCAGGGGCGCCAGCACCTCGCCGGCGAACTTGCCCGCCTCGTCCAGGATCGCCTCCAGGAGGTCCGGCGTCACTTCCTCGCATCCGGGTAGTTGCCTGACGTCGTCGAAGCCCGCCAGCTCATTGATCACGAACAGCATGTCCCGCACCGGGGCCACATAAGTCGTCATGGTGTCACTCCGTTATTGAGGGCCGGGGGGCTACGCATCACGACTTGTCCAGCTCCGCCATCAGTTCGGGCACGGCCTGGAACAAGTCGCCCACCAAGCCGTAGTCCGCCACCTGGAAGATAGGCGCCTCCGGGTCCTTGTTGATGGCAACAATCACCTTGCTGTCCTTCATCCCTGCCAGGTGCTGGATCGCGCCGGAGATGCCCACCGCGATGTAGAGCTCGGGGGCGACGATCTTCCCGGTCTGTCCCACTTGGTAGTCATTGGGCACGTAGCCGGAGTCCACCGCCGCGCGCGAGGCACCGATGGCGGCGCCCAGCTTGTCGGCGAGGCGCTCCAGGAGCTTGAAGTTCTCGCCGCTGCCCAGCCCGCGCCCCCCGGAGATGACCACCCGCGCCGCCGCAAGCTCGGGGCGGTCGGACTTCGTGAGTGTGCGCCCCACCAGCCGGGAGAGCCCGAGGTCGGGACCCGGCGCCACGCTTTCCACGGAGGCAGAGTCGCCGGTGGCGGGCGCCGCATCGAAGGCGGTGGTACGGATCGTGGCCACGATCACCCGGTCGGCGCACTTCACCGTGGCGAGCGCGTTGCCGGCGTAGATGGGCCGGGTAAAGGTGTCGTGGCCCTCGATCCCGACGACGTCGGAAATCTGAGCAACGTCCAGGGCCGCCGCCACCCGCGGCAGGAAGTTCTTGCCGAAAGTGGTGGCCGGGGCCAGGACATGGGTGTATTCGCCGGCGAGCGACGCCACCAGGGCGGCCACGTTCTCCGCGAGTTCGTCCGCGTAGTGGGGGGCGTCGGCAACGCGCACCTTGGCGACACCGGTGACCTTGGCTGCGGCCTCGGCCACTGGTTGACACTGGTGGCCGGCCACCAGGAGGTGCACATCATGGACGATTGCGCCCGCGGCGCTGACCGTGTTGAGGGTGCTCGCCCGCAGGGCCGCGTTGTCGTGTTCGGCTATGACCAGGACCGCCATGTCAGAGCACCTTCGCTTCGTGGCGCAGTTTCTGGACCAGTTCCTTGACGTCGGCCACCCGGGTGCCGGCCTTGCGCTTGGGCGGCTCCTGGACCTTGAGCGTAGCAAGCCGCGGCGCGAGCTCCACGCCGAGGGTGTCGGCCTTGAGCGTCTCCAAGGGCTTCTTCTTGGCCTTCATGATGTTGGGCAACGTAACATAGCGCGGCTCGTTGAGCCGGAGATCCGCGGTAACCACCGCGGGGAGCTTCAACGCCACCGTCTCCAGCCCCCCGTCCACTTCCCGTGTAACCTCCACCTCGCCCCCCGCGACCTTGACCTTGGAGGCGAACGTGCCCTGGGGCCAGCCCAGGAGCGCGGCCAGCATCTGACCCGTCTGGTTGGCGTCGTCGTCGAT
>DKBC01000239.1 GCA_002451065.1 Betaproteobacteria bacterium UBA6910 | reverse complement strand
AGTAGAGGGCCATCTCAGAGAGACCGCCGTACTCGTTACCGGAGAACAGGTTCTGGCCATCCTTGGAGATGGACATGTGGACGTGCATACCGGTGCCGTTATCACCAACCATCGGCTTGGGCATGAAGGTCGCGGTCTTGCCGTAGGAGTGGGCCACGTTGTGCACCGTGTATTTCAGAATTTGCAGCCAGTCGGCGCGCTTCACCAGGGGCGCAAACTTGGTCCCGATCTCGTTCTGTCCGGGGGCTGCCACTTCATGGTGGTGCACCTCCACCTCGACGCCCTGCTCCTCCAATGCAAGGCACATGGCGGAGCGCAGGTCCTGCAGGGAATCCACCGGGGGCACGGGGAAATAGCCGCCTTTGACCGGCGGACGGTGGCCGATGTTGCCGGCCTCGGGATCCTCCTTGGAAGACCAGGGGGCCTCCTCGGAGACGATTTTCACCGAGCTCCCGGACATGTCCACGTGCCAGGAGACCGAGTCAAAGACGAAGAACTCGGGCTCCGGGCCGAAGTAGGCCACGTCGCCGAGCCCCGTGGACTTGAGATAGGCCTCGGCGCGCTTGGCGATGGAGCGGGGATCCCGGTCATAGCCCTTGCCGTCCGCCGGCTCGATCACGTCACAGGTGATCACCAGGGTCGGCTCGTCGAAGAAGGGGTCCATGCGCGCGCTTTCAGGGTCCGGCATCAGCAGCATGTCGGACGCCTGGATGCCTTTCCAGCCGGCGATGGAGGACCCGTCGAAGGCATGGCCGTGTTCGAATTTTTCGTTGTCAAAGGCCTTGACCGGCACGGATACGTGCTGCTCCTTGCCCCGGGTGTCGGTGAAACGAAGGTCGATGAACCTGACCTCGTTGTCTTTGATCATCTTCATCACGTCGGCCGGTGAAGCCATGCTGTTTCTCCTAGATCTCGAAGTTTGGACAAAGACCGGTCTCGGCCGAACCCAAAGGCACGACTGCCCCGAGGCCGGGCGTTAGAAACCGGATAGCACTTTCTGTGCCACGGGTTGGCGCGGGGGGAACATTGTGCCACAAGGGGATTCGCAATAGGGGTCGATAATTGGCGCACCATGATGGTGCGCCAAAAGGTTAATTCGCACTATCCGGGTGCGCTCACCGGTGCAGGCGGACGCTTCGGAAATAGGCGTCGCCCCGAAACCTGCCTTCGATCCGTTCTTGCAGGTCGGCCAAGGCTTCCGGGGACAGCAACTCCTTCTTGAGAAAAATTTCCGCCTCGACCTTCCCATCGAGGTAGTGCAGCACCGTCCGCTCCACGGCGGGGAGTTCGCCCCTTAACAGATCCCGGAGGTGCTCCAGAAGCTCCGCCCTCCCCGGGAGATGAGCACTGGGACGGGCGACAAAATCGTCCTCCGGGTCAATGTGCACCATGACCTCGAGGACGTCGTGGTTGGTAAGCACCCGCTTACGCGCCGTCTCGGCAATGTAGTGCCCCTCAGAGACGCTGATGCGGGGATCCACGAGAACATGGGCATCCACCAGCGCCTGACCTGCCATGCGCCGGGTGCGCAGTTCGTGGAGTCCGCGCACCCCCGGCGTCTCCACCAAGGTCTGGCGGATGCGGGCCAGTTCCTCCTGCTCGACCCCGGTGTCCACAAGTTCGGACAAGGCCTGGTAGCCGAGCTTGAGACCCATGCGCGCGATGAAGAACGCCACGAGGGCGGCAGCCAGGGAATCGAGAAAAGTATAGCCGAGTAGGTTGCCGGAGATGCCGATGGCCCCGATGAGGGAGGTGGCGGCGTCGGCCCGGGTGTGCCAGGCGTTGGCCGCGAGCATCTGGGACCGCTGCTCCCGCGCCACCTTCATCAGGTAGTGGAAAAGCCCCTCCTTGCAGGCCAGCGTGGCCAAGGCGATCCAAAGGGTCGCCGGATGCACCGTGACGAAGGAGCCGGTGGTGAGTCGCACGCCGGCTCGCCACAGGATACCGATACCCACGATCGTCAGACCGGCGCCGAGAATCAGGGTCGCGGCGGTCTCGATGCGGCGGTGGCCATAGGGATGCTGGTCATCGGCTGCGGCCGCGCTCTGCCGGCTCGCGAACAGCACCAGAAAATCCGACAGCAGATCCGACAGGGTGTGGATGCCGTCGGCGAGCAGCGCCTGGGAGCGGCCAAAATATCCCACGGTGATTTGCAGCAGGCTCAGCGTCGTGTTCACCGCCATGCTGGCGAGGATGGACCGGCGCGATGCCGCGTAGCGCTCGGCGCCGGAATCTGCCAGGGGCGAAAGGCCTTCCAGGTTTGGCTCGGTCACGCCCGGTAGGATAACATTGCGCCCTTTCCTCTCGGGACGCTGGCGACCTCGCCATGATCAGGGAAATTCTCGAGCGCGCCCAGCAGCGGGCGCGGGAGCTGAGTCTCGGATACGAGGGAGCGCTGCTGCCGACGGAAGCCCATTATCTGATGGGGCACGCGCCCGGCGCGCGGCTGGTGGACGTCCGCACCCGCGCCGAGCTGGACTGGGTGGGGCGCATCCCGGGCGCCGTCGAGATCGAGTGGCAGAACTACCCGGGCATGCAGCGCAATCCCCATTTTCTAAACCATCTCGCCGCCCAGGTGGATCCGGAGTCCCTGGTCATGTTCATCTGCCGGAGCGGCGGACGCTCCCATTTCGCAGCGACCCTGGCCACCCAGAACGGCTGGCGCGACTGCTACAACGTGCTCGAGGGATTCGAAGGAGACAAGGACCAGCACAGTCACCGGAATTCCCGGGGCGGCTGGCGCCACGCGGGCCTGCCCTGGAGCCAAGGCTAGGCTGCAGTTTCGCCGCGCAACGCCAGCGCGGCCCAAAGCAATGCGAGCAGGGTGCTGAGCACGGCGCCCAACAGCACCACCCAAGGCATGGTCACCTCCAGCAACGCCCCTCCCGCCGCGATTCCGCTGCTCACCCCCACCAGCACACCGGTCGTGCTCCAGGTAAAGCTCTCCGCCAGCATGCCCTTGGGCGCCGACTCGGACACCAGCACCGCCTGGGACGCAATCACCGCGCCAATAGGGCCCGCCGCCAAAGGACTCACCACGCCGAAGGCATATAGACCCTCCACGGGTACCAGGACCAGGATGCCCAGGGCCATCAATCCCAGGGCCCACACGAACTGCCGCGGCGGCGAAACCGTCCACTCGTGGCTGCCGAACACCAGCGCCCCGGCCACGCTTCCCACGCCGGCGAGGGCAAGAAAGACCCCGGCCGCCGCCGGTGCGCCGTGGGAGGCGGCGAATCCGGTCACTCCCATTTCGAACAACCCAAACCCGCCGGCGTAGAACACGCACGCGACCATGAGCCGGCGCAGCCGTGGGCCGTAGAGCGGCCCCAGCAGCGCCCGCCGTGTTGCGGCATCCCGCCGACCCCAACCCGAAAGCACTCGCGAGTTCCGCAGCATCAGCGTTCCGGCGCTTCCCGCGAGGGCAGCCACCGCCAGCGCCCAGATGGGGGCGCCCAGCCCGGCCAGCAGCGCCACCAGGCCGGGGCCAAAAACAAACACCGTTTCCACCACCGCCGAATCCAGCGAATAGGCCGTGCGGATGGCCCGGGGATCGGACAGCACCCGCGGATAAAGGGACCGCATGCAAATGGTCACCGGCGGAAGCGCGGCGCCGGCAAGAAAGGCGCTGACACCGATCCACCCCGTACCGGCGTCGGCCAGCACCAGGGCCGCCACGGCCGCCAGCGCCGAAGGATAGGCCAGCGCGGTCGCGCCGAGTACCGGCCGCGGCCCCCATCCGTCCAGCAACCGGCCCACCACCGGTGCCGTGACACCAAGACCGAAGACATAGAGTCCCGCCACCAGACCCGCGTCGGCGAAGGATCCGGTCCGCGCCTGCAGGAACAGCACCAGCGCCAAGGTCGAGGCGCCCATGGGAATGCGCCCGATGACCGAGGACAGGATCAGGCGTCCCAGCCCTTCCGCCTCCAATAACCGGGCATAGGGTTCCAGTTTGATCATCGGTGATCGGGGCGAAGAGGATCGGCCCCGCGCCAGGCGGCACCGTCAGTCAACGGTCCAGTCCACCAGGCCGGTGTAGGCCGTGAACAGCACCAGGACGCCGAACACGATGCGGTACCAGGCGAAGATGGAGAAATCGTGGTGGCTGATATAGCGCAGCAGCCAGCGCACGCACAGGAACGCCGAAACGAAAGACGCCACCATGCCCACCGCGAGCATGCCGAAATCTCCCGCCTCCAGCACGGCCCTGTGCTTGTAAAGATCGTGCACGCCGGCCCCGATCAGGGTCGGGACGGCGAGGAAGAAGGAGAACTCAGTGGCCGCGCGCCGCGAAAGCCCGAACAGCAGCCCGCCGATGATCGTGGCGCCGGAGCGCGAGGTGCCGGGAATCAGGGCGAAGGCCTGGGCGCAGCCGATCTTGAGAGCGTCCCGCCAGGTCATGTCGTCCACCGATTCCACGGTGATGCGATGCTGCCGCCGCTCCGCCCAGAGAATGACCAGGGCGCCGACGATGAAGGCAGTGGCCACCGGCACCGGCTTGAACAGCACCGCCTTGATGTGGCTCGCGAACAGCAGCCCCAGAAGTGCGGCGGGCAGGAACGCGATCACCACGTTGGCCACGAAGCGCCGGGCCGCCGGATCGCTGCCGAGGCCGAGCAGGACGTTTGCGAACTTCACCCGGTACTCCCAGATCACGGCGAACATGGCGCCGGTCTGGATCACGATCTCGAAGACCTTGGCCTTGTCGTCGTTGAAACCCAGCAGGTCGCCCACCAGGATCAGGTGCCCGGTGGAAGAGATGGGAAGGAACTCGGTGAGGCCCTCGACGATGCCGAGCACCAGGGCCTTGAAGAAAAGCACGGCGTCCATGGAGAGCCGGCATTATACCCGCCGGCCGCTCTTGCTATCGCGGTAGGCGGAGGGTCAGGCGTTTACGGGCGGCCCTCGAGCGCGCCCCGGCCGGTCACGCCCGGCGATAGATGTCGGCGCCAGCCTCGACAAACTCCTTCGCCTTCTCCTCCATGCCCTTCTCCAGGGCCTCTTCCTCCGAAAAACCGTGGGACTTGGCGTAATCTCGCACGTCCTGGGTAATCTTCATGGAGCAGAAGTGAGGCCCGCACATGGAACAGAAATGGGCGAGCTTCGCGCCGTGCTGGGGCAGGGTCTCGTCGTGGAAGTCCTTGGCCGTGTCCGGATCGAGGCCGAGGTTGA
>DKBC01000015.1:865-5634 GCA_002451065.1 Betaproteobacteria bacterium UBA6910 | reverse complement strand
GCCATGCGCGAGGCCCTGGAAGAAGCGGGGGCCCGGGTGGAAATCCACGCCCTCTACTCTCTTTTCAATCTGCCCCACATCAACCAGGTGTACCTGCTGTTTCGTGCGCGGCTGCTGGACCTGGACGTGCGGCCGGGCATCGAGAGCCTGGAGGTTCAGCTTTTCACCGAGAGGGAAATTCCCTGGGACCAGCTGGCGTTCCGTACCATCCGCGAAACCCTGCACCACTATTATGACGACCGCCGGCGCGGAGCGTTTCCTCTGCGCATGGGGGACATCGGACCGCCCGAAAAGGGCGCCGCCTAGCGTCTCCTGGCCGGAAGCGCCCAGGGCCCCGGCGCCTCCAATCATGGATCCCACCGCGGGATCGAAGCAGCGGCGAAATGCGCCGCCTTACCCATGGGCCTTCCGTTGACCCATGATAACGGCATGGTTGAATCCGCTGCGAGATGCGAGGACCATCAACGCGGGCAATCGGAAGAGATCGCATTCCACGCCGACGGGCAACGGCAATCAATCGCCTGAACCGCCCGCTGTGCGCTGAATTCGGGACTGAACTATTCTCGCCCCGGACTGCATGCAATCAGATGCCCATCAACTGCCGCAGCGCGGCCAACTCCAGGAGACCCAACATGGTTATCCAGTCCAGCGCAAGTCCCGACGTCCGATTTGACAACGCTCTGCTGAACGAGGAAACCGTCAATGCCATCCTTGCGATTGGCGCTGCAGCGCCCAAGGACGTGGAGCTGGGCGTCGAGGTGACGCGCACGTTCGCGGCCCTCACCGATGCGCAGATTGCCAAGGCCACCTTTTCGGAATCCGAAATGTCGCCAATCGTGCAACAGGCGATAGATTCCATGCGATCCGATCCGGAACTCGCATCCGCGCTCGCGCAGGCGGATCCGAAGCAGCTTCAGAGTGACATTCTCAAGGCGCTGCAGAAGGGCATCACGACCGACGGGCAGCATGCCGCCAACGCGGTCGCCATGCAGAACACCATGCACCAGTTTTTCTTCTGGAAGGACACGGACAGCGAGACGGTTGTCTATCTCGATGGGCAGCCCGTGATGACCGCCCTGGGCGCCAAGCGTCCCATTTCCAAGAGGGCCATTCAGACCTTCTGGGTGGTATTTGATGTGTGCTGCCTGATCTACGCAATACTGGATCTGCCGCAATGCAAGCCGGCGAAGGCCGCGATCGAGAAGCTCTTGCAGAAGCTCGGCGCCATCATCTCGTCGGCAGCGGGCCGCTTTATGAACGCGATCAAGGGAATGCTGCCCAGGTTGAGCGATGCCCAGAAGGGCGGCCGCCTGGCCGAGGCGGTGAAAGAGGTGGCAACCGCCATTGGAAGAGCCGTGGCCGGCGTATTCGAGGCGCTGTGGAAGGGCAAGGGCGGGCTCTCTGCCCTGAAGGACATCACCCTGGCCGTGTTCCAGGCGGCCGTGAGCAGCTGGGCGAAGGCGCTGTATTACGTGGGCCAGTTCGTTGCCGGTGCCATCGCCCTGATCACGGGTGTCGGGGCCATGGTGAAAAAAGTCGTTGCCCTGGTAGCGGCCCTGGCCGCACTGATTTATGACGCCATCCTCCTGGCCCAAATGGGCGACCAGGTGATGGCGCGGGCCGCATAGCGGGGACCGCCAGCCCGCTCGCCCCGACATCGGCGCGCGCCCGCCGCGCCGATGTCCTTTTATTCCGCCCGTACTGAGGGGAAACCATGGTTCCGGCCTCGCGGGAGTCCGTCTACATCGCATCTGCCGCGGACAACCCCGGCGACTGGATGTTCCGTTGCCACGTGCTGGCGCACCAGATGGGTGGAATGACGGCAACCTTCCGGGTAGCCTGACGCTGCTCGGCAGTCCGCCCCGTTTCTTGCCCGGATGGCGCGACGGCGCCGGCAACTCAACCAAGGAGGTCAAATGTCGTCCAAACCCGACGCGGCTCCGAAAATCGCCTGCCTGCCCAACGGCCCGTATTACCTGCTGGTCGATCTCACACCCCGGGAAGCGCCCTATCTCAGGCGGTCCGACGGCTCGCCCTGCGCCACCGTCCGGGGCGTGGCGTTGTGCCGCTGCGGCGGCTCCGCGAACAAGCCGTTCTGCGACGGCAGCCATGGAACGAATGGCTTCAGCGACAAGAACACGGCGGATCCCGCGGTCAACCGGCGCACGAACTACAGGGGAAAGCGAATCACGATTCACGACAACCGGGCCCTCTGCGCCCACGCCGGATTCTGTACCGAACGCCTGGCTGCCGTATTCCGGATGGGCAAGGAGCCATGGATCGATCCCGATGCCGCGAGCGCCGAGGCCATCGTTGACACCGTCAAGAAATGCCCCTCGGGGGCCCTGAGCTATTCCATCGACGGGGTCGAGCACCGGGACCAGGACCGGGAGCCCATGGTCACGGTGACTGCCGGCGGTCCCTATGCCGTCACCGGCGCCATCGAATTGCTGGGCGTCGCCGTTGGCGACGGCGCTTCTTCGGAGCACTACACCCTGTGCCGGTGCGGCGCCTCGAAGAACAAGCCCTTCTGCGATGGCTCCCACTGGAAGGTCGGCTTTCGCGATCCTTGATGGCGCCGATCCGGCGGTGGCCGCCCAGGGCGTAGGACAGCCGTTACGAATGGTTTATGGCGGTGGTTCCCCGGAGACATGCATCGGGTCGTTGCCTTCGGCTGTCCGCTTGACGGTGATCGTCGACCGGGAATGCCGAAGCCCTTGCCGGCGGATCCTCGCGGCGCCGGAAATCCGGGTGATGATCGCCGCGCGATCGTTTGCCCAAGGGAATAAAATGGCGCCGGGGCGTGTTTAGGGGAAAGGACGTCGACCAGTCCCGGAGGAGCCGTCTGAAGTCGACGGAGCGAACGCCCGCCGAGAACCGATTGTCCGCGGATTCAGCGGGCAGTGCCCGCGGTCACCCAACCACAGAGGAGAAGACCATGAAACTCAAACAGCTTTTCGTTGCCGCAAGCCTGGCCTTAGCGGCCAGTACCGCCTTTGCCTTTCACTGCCCGGCCGACATGAAGAAGATCGATGCCGCCCTGGAGAATAATCCGAAGATTTCCGGCGAGCAGCTGGCGGAGGTCAAGAAGCTTCGCGCCGAGGGCGAGGCGCAGCACAAGGCCGGCAAGCACCAGGAATCCGTGGACTCCCTGGCCAAGGCCATGAAAATCCTCGGTATCTGATTCTCTTCCGCACCGGCCAAGCCCCCGCCCGGCGCGGGGGCTTGTTGCGTCTGGCGCGGCTAGGCCGCCCGTAGCGCGTCCACGATATTCAGGCGGGCGGCCCGGGCGGCCGGCAGCACCCCGCCGATGAACCCCATGACAACCGCGAAGCCCATGGCCTTGAGGCCGATGACCGGCGTCAGGGTAAAGCTGAAAGAAAGTTCGGCGAAGGACTGGAAATTGGTAGTGGAGAAGGTGAGGAAGTGCATGAGGGAAGCGGTACCGATGCCGAGCACACCGCCCAGCCCTCCCAGCAGCAGGGCCTCCGCCAGGAAAGCGCCGAGGATGCTGCGCCGGCGGAAGCCCAGGGCGCGCAGGGTGCCGATTTCCGCCGTGCGGTTGGCCACCGAAGCGTACATGGTGATCATGGCGCCGATCATGGCGCCCAGGGAGAAGATCACCGACAGCGTGAGTCCCAGGTAGCCGATGAAATTCGACAACGCCCGGGACTGTTCTGCATAGAACTCGTCCTCTCGCTTCAGTTGCACCGTGAGGCGGGGATCGCTTTCCAGCATCTCCCTGAGCCGGGGCAGGTCGGCGGGATCCTTCAGGCGCGCGATCACGCTGGAGAACACCGGCCGGCGGAAAGACTGCATCAACTGGTCCACGTCGCCCCAGATCTCGGAATCGTAGCCCGAGCCGCCGGCGTCGAAAACGCCCACCACCCGCCACTCGCGTCCGCCGAAGCGCAGCCGTTCGCCCAGCCCGGCTCCGGTGAAGCGCTCGGCGATCTTCGCCCCGGCGACTATCTCGGAGGCGCCCGGCCGGAACATGCGCCCTGCCACCAGCCGCACGTCCGGGCGCAGGATGAGCCCCCGCTCCCCCATGCCCCGCACCACCACGTTGGAGGGGCGGTCGGAGCCGCGCTTGCGCAGGTTCACCAGAGTCACCGCTTCCTTGGACACCAGAGGCCGCCCGTCGGGTCCCGGCGCAATTTCAGGAAGCGTCTCCAGAAGATTCGCCTGCTGGCGGTCCACCCCGCTCACCACCTCGCTCTCGGCGCCCTTGCGGGCCGCTATTACGTTTTTCGGTGATCCGGTGGCGACCAGGGTCTTCTTAAGTCCCGCGTCCAGCATCTGCACCGCCGTGAACACGAACACGACCAGCGCCATGCCCCCCGCCGTGAGCAGCGTGGTGAGGCGCCGGGTGACGAGGTTGCGCGCCGAGTAGGAAAGCGGCACCACTTTCAGCCCATCCTTCTCAGGCCGTCCACGATGTTCACCGACCCGGCCCGCAGGCCCGGGATGATCGCTGCCGCCAGTCCCACCACGGCGGCGCAGCCCAGTTGCCACAGCCAGGTGTCCGCCGGTATCCGAAAGATGGGGAACAGCCGTGACACCAGGTCCCCGAAGGCCGCCGCCGCGGGCCAGGTGAGGGCGATGCCGAGACCGCCGCCAATGAGGGCGATGGCGAGGGACTCTCCCAGGATGAGCGCTCCCAGGAACGCCGGTCCGAAGCCCATGGCCTTGAGGGTGGCGTATTCCGCCATGCGTTCCCGGGCCGCCATGGCCATGGTGTTCGCCATCACTGCCATGATGATGAAGAT
>DKBC01000015.1:0-847 GCA_002451065.1 Betaproteobacteria bacterium UBA6910 | reverse complement strand
GCCTTCTCGCTCTCGGTGAGAGTTTCCGCCAGGGAATTGCGGAACTCCTGGTCAATGGCCGCCGCCACCGCGCCCACCGCGTCCGGGCGCCCCACTTCGGAGATGAACACGCCCACCTGGTCAGCCCGGCGGGGCACGGTCTTCTTCAGGGACTCGTTCAGGTAGTCCCAGTGGAAGTACATGTTGGACAGGTCCGCCGTGACATTGGCGCCCCGGTACTGGAAGATGCCGCGCACCACGAATTCCCAGTTGCCGGGAAAGATCGTGCCCTGCAGCGGGATCACGTCGCCCACCTTGAAGCCATAGGTCTCCGCCAGCTTGGTGCCGATGATAGCGCCGCGCCGGTCCCGCACGAAGGCGGCTTTCTGATCGTCGGGCAGCGAGATTTCCGGGTAGAGCTGCAGGAAGGTGGACACGTCCACCGCGAACTGGGGAAAGAAGTTCTTGCGGTCCTTGTAGATGGCGCCGAACCACACGGAGTAGGTGACCCCCTGTACCCCCTCTACGGCCCGGATCTTGTTGCGGTAGGAGACCGGGAGGAAGAAGGCGAGGGAGATGGCGTTGCGCGTCACCACCCGGGTGGACGAGGCCACGTCGGCGCCCGCGTACCAGGCATGGATCACCGTCTGCAGCAGCCCGAAGGCCACGGTGGCCACCACCAACCCCAGCACCGTCAGACCGGTGCGCAGGCGGTGACGCAGGGCGTTGCGAAGCACGATGCTCAGGAAGTGCATGGCACGTCAGTCACGATTCACGACGCCGTGAGCTCGCCCTTGTCCAGGTGACGGATGACATGGGCCCACTCCGCGGAATGGGGGTCGTGGGTGACCATGATGATGGTCTTGCC
>DKBC01000049.1:11870-13721 GCA_002451065.1 Betaproteobacteria bacterium UBA6910 | reverse complement strand
GCCGGTCCAGGCCCAGTCGGCCGGTGACCAGAACATGTCGCCCCGCTCGGGAAACACATCGTGGGAGAACGAAAAGCCCGGCAGGTTGCCGAGCAGCGCCTGGTGCGGCATGAGGGCGCCCTTGGGGGAACCGGTGGTGCCGCTGGTGTAGATCAGGAGCGCCGGATCCCGGGCAGACGTCGCCACCGGGGAAAAAGCGGGGCTTGCCTTCTCCACCAAATCCGTCCAGGCAGTGACACCGCCCTCCCGGGCGCCGCCGACGCCGATCACGTGCTTCAGGTCCGGCAGGCGATCCCGGACCGACAGCAAGTTGGGCAGGGATGCCTCGTCCACCAGGGCCACGCTGGCCTCGCCGTTCTGCAGGCGATATTCCAGGGCATCGGGTCCGAAAAGGATGGAGAGGGGCATGGCCACCGCCCCCATCTGGTAGCAGGCGACATGGGCAATGACGGTCTCGGGGCGCTGGGGAAGCACGATGGCTACCCGGTCGCCCCGTTTCACCCCGAGAGCGGCCAAGGCATTGGAAAGGCGGTTCGCCTGCCGCTGGAGGTCCCAGAATGTCCAGGCGCTGGTATGCCCCGCGTCGTCTTCGTAGTAAAGGGCGAAACGGTAGCGGTCCGGGGCGTGCCGGCCACAGACTTCCCAGGCGATGTTGTAGCTGGCGGGAACCGACCAGCGGAAGGTGGCGACCGCCTCCTCGTAGCTCCTCGGCTTTTCCATGCGCCTCCTCCTCCCGGCGGCCCGCCGGCGTTTCGGGGCAGCCTAGCGCGGAAGCCGGTTCTTGAGAAGCACGCTCAGGGTTCGGCCTGCTGATCCACCAGGCTGCCGAGGTCCTCCAGGGGAGGCAATTCCTCCAGAGAACGCAAGCCGAGGTCGTCCAGGAACTGGCGCGTGGTGCCGAACAGCTCCGGCCGGCCCGGCACCTCGCGATGTCCCACCACCTCGATCCAGCCACGCCCCTCCAGGGTCTTGATGATAGGGCTGGAGACCGTCACCCCCCGGATGTCCTCGATATCGCCCCGGGTCACCGGCTGGCGGTAGGCAATGATCGCCAGAGTCTCCATCACCGCTCGGGAGTAGCGTGGGGGCTTTTGGGGATTCATGCGGTCGAGAAACGACTGCAACTCGGGCTTGGCCTGGAACCGCCACCCGCTCGCCACGCTGACCAGTTCCACGCCCCGTCCCGACCACTCCTCCCGCAGCTCTTCGAGCAGCTTGCGCAGGGGCTCGGCGCCCAGTTCGTCGGCGAACAGCCGCCTCAGCTCGGAAACGGGAAGGGGCTCCTGGGCCGTCAGGAGGGCCGTTTCCAGCACCTGCTTGACCTGGGCCAGGTCAACCGGCGCGAGTGAGGAAGTTGCTTGATCGGACATAGATCGTCCCAAAGGTCTCGGTTTGGGTTACGGAGATTAGATTTTCCTTGGCCAGCTCCAGCACCGCCAGCAGCGTCACCACGAGCACGGGCACGCCGGCCTCGGGCTGGAACAGGTCCGCGAACTCCACGAAATCCCGCTCGCCCAGACGCCGCAGGATCCGCGTCATGTGCTCGCGCACCGAAAGCTGCTCCCGCGTCACCCGGTGATGGCGCATGATCCTGGCTCGAGCCACCAGGCCAAGCCAGGCATTGCGCAGGTCATCCGGCCTCACCTCGGGCAGGCGCTGCACTGCCGCCTGTTCCACGTAAACGCGAACCAGGGCAAAGTCGCGCTCGGCCTGGGGCAGCCGATCCAAATTGTACGCGGCGAGCTTCATGCGCTCGTATTCCAAAAGCCGCCGTACCAGTTCCGCGCGGGGGTCCTCTTCCTCCTGCACCGCCGCCGGCGGCCGCGGCAGCAGCATGCGGGACTTGATTTC
>DKBC01000049.1:0-11832 GCA_002451065.1 Betaproteobacteria bacterium UBA6910 | reverse complement strand
GCGGATCAGGTAGAGCAGCAGATCAAGGGGGCCCTCGAAGGTGTCAAGGAATACCTCCAGCGCGTCCGGCGGAATATAAAGGTCATTGGGCAGTTCCAGCACCGGCTCGCCGTAGAGCCGGGCCACGGGCGTCGGCGCGATCTGTTCCTGGGCGGGAGTGTGCTCGGTCATCGGATCCGGGGGCGCCGCTGCGCGTCAGCCATCACACGTAATTGAGTCCCATGGCCTGCTTCACGTCCCGCAGGGTTTCCTGGGCCAATTCCCTCGCCTTTTCGCATCCATCGGCGATGATGTTGCGTACCAGCGTAGGGTCCTCCTCGAACATGCGGGCACGTTCGCGCATCGGCTCCTGCTCGGCCAGCACCGCCTCGATCACCGGCTGCTTGCACTCCAGGCAGCCGATCCCCGCGCTCGTGCAGCCCTGAGTTACCCATTCCCGGGTCTTTTCGTCTGAATAGACGAGATGGAACTGCCATACGGGGCACTTATCCGGGTCACCCGGATCGGTTCGCCGCACCCGGGCCGGGTCCGTGGGCATGGTGCGAATCTTCCGCGTGATGCCTTCCCCCTCTTCCCGCAGGCCGATGGTGTTGTTGTACGACTTGGACATCTTCTGGCCGTCGAGGCCCGGCATGCGCGAGGCGGATGTCAGGAGCGCGCTCGGCTCCGACAGGATCATCTTCCCGCCGCCTTCCAGGTATCCATACAGCCGCTCCTCGTCCCCCAGGGACAGATTCTGCTGTTCCTGCAGCAGCGCCTTGGCCGCCGCCAGAGCCTCGTCGTCCCCCTGCTCCTGGTAGCGAGTGCGCAGCTCCCGGTAGAGCTTCCCTTTCTTGGACCCGAGCCTCCTCACCGCGAGTTCCGCTTTCTCCTCGAAACCCGGCTCCTTCCCGTAAAGGTGGTTGAAGCGGCGGGCAATCTCCCGGGTGAACTCGATGTGGGGCACCTGGTCTTCCCCCACCGGCACCTTGGTGGCCCGGTAGATGAGGATGTCCGCCCCCTGGAGCAGCGGATAGCCGAGAAAGCCATAGGTGGACAGGTCCTTCTCGCTGAGCTTCTCCTGCTGGTCCTTGTAGGTGGGAACGCGCTCGAGCCATCCCAGGGGGGTGATCATGGACAGCAGCAGGTGCAGCTCGGCATGCTCGGGCACCTGGGACTGGATGAACAGCGTCGCCCGCGCCGGGTCCACGCCTGCCGCGAGCCAGTCGACCACCATGTCCCACACATGTTGCTCGATAACCTCCGGCTCGTCGTAATGGGTGGTCAGTGCGTGCCAGTCGGCCACGAAAAAATAGCACTCGTACTCAAGCTGGAGCCGCACCCAGTTCCTGAGGACACCGTGGTAATGCCCGAGGTGCAGGCGCCCGGTAGGGCGCATGCCCGATAGGATGCGTTCAGTGAACATGAAGTCAGAATCCGAAGATGAAATAGACCAGGCGTTCCAGCAATTCCACGAAGGGCCATAGAATGCGGCCCAGCAGCCCGGTCAGCAGCAGCGCCAGCAGAATCATGATTCCGTAAGGCTCTATCAGGGAGAACTGGTAGGCCGCGCGGGAGGGCAGCAGGCTGACAGCAATACGCCCGCCGTCCAGGGGCGGGATCGGCAGCAGGTTAAGCACCATGAGCACGATGTTGATTTGCACCCCGGCCTGGCCCATGAGCGACAGGGGCACCGCCATCGCCTCCGGCAGGGCCACGGCAAAGCGGATCATCAGCGCCCAGAACAGCGCCATCGCGAAGTTCGCGCCCGGGCCGGCCGCGGCAACCCACAGCATGTCGCGCTTGGGGTGGCGCAGGTTGCCGAAATTGACCGGCACCGGCTTGGCCCAGCCGAACAGGAAACCCGCCCCTCCGAAAAGCTTGCTGATCAAAAGCAGCCCCAGCGGCACGGCGATGGTGCCCACGGGATCGATGTGCCGCAAAGGATTCAGGCTGACCCGCCCCAGGGCATAGGCCGTGGTGTCGCCGAAATGCCTGGCGACGTACCCATGGGCGGCCTCGTGCAGGGTGATGGCGAAGATGACAGGCAGCGCATAGATGGCGACCGCCTGAATGAAGGACTCCATGGCCGCAAATTCTATCAGAACCCGCCCGCCCGCCGCGGGCGGGTCAGCCGGCGAGTCCGAGGCGACCGAGATCTCCCTTGCCCCGTCGCACCACCACCGGAGCCTCCCCGGTGATATCCACCACCGTCGTGGCTTCGAGCCCGCAGGACCCCGCGTCGATTATGAGGTCAACCCTTCGCTCCAGGCGCTCGCGGATATCGTAAGCATCATTCAGCGGATAGTCGTCACCCGGCAGCTGCAACGTGGAGCTCAGAATGGGCTCCCCCAGCTCCGCGAGCAATGCCAGCGCCACGGGATGGTCGGGAATGCGCACGCCGATGGTCCGGCGCTTGGGGTGCTGCAGGCGCCGCGGCACCTCCTTGGTCGCCTCGAGAATGAAGGTGTAGCTTCCGGGAAAGGCGTTGCGCAGCAGCCGGAATTGACGGTTATCGACCCTCGCGTAATGGGCAATTGCCGCGAGATCGCTGCATACCAGCGTGAGGTGGTGCTTCTCGTCCACGCCGCGAATGTCGCGGATGCGCTTTATCGCATCCTTGTCCCCGATGACGCAGCCGAAGGCATAACAGGAATCGGTGGGATAGACCATTACGCCGCCGGAGCGCAGGATTTCCGCCGCCTGGCGGATCAGCCTCGGCTGGGGGTCCTGGGAGTGGACGGTGAAGAACTGGGCCATGAGGACCGCTACTGGATCAGTTCCTGCCAGTGACGCGCCCACACCGTGGCGCACCCGGGCGGAAGCTCCGGAAGCCGGCCCACGTCCATGAAGCTTTCCTCCGGCCCGTGAAAATCTGAACCCGCGGACGCTAGCAGCCCGAATTCCCGGGCCAGAGCCGCGAATTCATGGAACTGGGCCTGGGTATGGTTGCCGGTGACCACCTCGATGCCGGATCCCCCCAGGTCCCGAAACTCGGCAAGAAGACCCCGCATCAGGTTCTTGCCGATGCCGTAGCGGCCGGGATGGGCGATGATCGCGATACCCCCCGCGGCCCGGATCCAGGTCGCAGCCGAATCCAGATCCGCCCAGCGGTGGCTGACGTAACCCGGCTTGCCCTTCGCGAGAAACCGATTGAAGACACGCTTCACGTCCCGGGCGTGGCCCTGCTCCACAAGAAACCGCGCAAAATGGGTGCGTGATAAGAGGCGGGGGTTCCGGGCATGGCGCAGGGCCCCCTCCAGGCTGGAGCCGATGCCGACGCGCGCCAGGGACTGGGCCATGCGCTCGGCCCGCTCGGCGCGGCCCGACCTTACCGTCTCGAGCCCCGTCAGCAGCGCCGCATTCGTCGGATCAATTCCCAGTCCAACTATGTGGATAGTATGATTTCTCCAGGTGACCGAGATTTCGACCCCCGGGATCAGCTTGATGCCAAACTGCCGGGCGGTGGCCGATGCCTCGCCGATACCGCCCACGTCGTCGTGATCGGTAAGCGCCAGCGCACGCACTCCGTGCCGGGCGGCACGCGCCACGAGATCCGAGGGGCTGAGGAGGCCGTCTGATATAGTGGAATGAGTGTGCAGATCCAGTGGCAACATGGCCGCGCGAAGCCGGAAAAGCGCGCATCATAGCAAATCCCCCGCCAGGGCTGAACGAACTCCGAGCCAATCGAGAATCAGCATAATTGGAATGCACCTCTCCGCAGACAGATACTTCGAGCATGACGCGGACATCGGCATCATCGGGCGCGGCGGTACCCTCGAGCGCTGCCTCGAATCGGCCGCCGAAGCAACCTTTGCGATCATGGCCGATCCCGCCGCCATCGAGCCTCGCCAGCAGGTGAAGGTGGAGTTTGAGGAGAGCGACCCGGATTTCGCCCTCGTGGCGTGGCTCAACGGCCTTCTCGGCGCCGCCCGCGAGCGGGGACTCGCTCTCGGCAGGTTCCGGCTGCAGCGGCGCGGTGATCATTGGAGCGGCCTCGCCTGGGGCATGCCGTGGAAGGCGGGACAGGACCGCGGCACGGAGGTCAAGGGGGCGACCCTGACCATGCTTTCCGTCAGGGAGCGCGAAGGCGTCTGGGAAGCAAGATGCATTGTCGACGTATGAGGGCCCCATGGACATTTCCAGACTGAAGCCGTTGAGCCCCATCTCCTGGACGCTTCCCCGCGCCGAGGGCGAGGAGCGGGCGCCTATCGTGCTCTTCGGCAGCCGTGAGCTGCTGGAAACCATGGACAACAAGGTGCTGGAGCAGATCGCCAACGTGGCGGCGCTGCCCGGCCTGGTGGGATCCGCGATGACCATGCCGGATGCCCACTGGGGCTATGGCTTTCCCATCGGCGGGGTTGCGGCCTTCGACGCCGAGGCCGGCGGCATCATCTCGGCCGGCGGCGTTGGATTCGATATTTCCTGCGGCATTCGCTGCCTGCGCACCGATCTCACGCTCTCCGGTCTCGCGCCGCTCATGGAGCGCCTGGCCGAGACCCTGTTCCGCACCATTCCCGCCGGGGTGGGAGAGGAAGGCGACATCAGGCTCTCGCCCAAGGAACTGGACGTGGTTCTGCTCAACGGCGCCGAATGGGCGGTGCGCGAAGGCTACGGATCAAGCGAAGATTTGCAATACGTGGAAGAACACGGCCGGGTGTCCGGCGCAGATCCCTCCTGCGTTTCGGACCTGGCCAAGAAGCGGCAGCGCGGCGAGATGGGCACCCTGGGCTCCGGGAATCATTACCTCGAGGTGCAGGTGGTAGAGCGGATCCACGATGAGGACGCGGCCCGCGCCTTCGGCTTGCGGGAGGGACAGATCCTGGTGTCGATTCACTGCGGCTCCCGCGGTTTAGGACACCAAGTGGGCACCGATTACCTGGTGAAGCTGGCCAAGGCCGCCGGGAGGCTCGGAATCCGGCTCCCGGACCGGGAACTGGCCTGCGCGCCCATTCTGTCTCCCGAGGGCCAGCAATACCTGGGCGCCATGAATTCCGCCATCAACTGCGCCCTGGCCAATCGGCAGATCCTCGCTCACCTGACCCGGAAAGTGTTCGGCGCCATAACCCCGGATGCGCGGTTGGAGACGCTGTTCGATGTGTCTCACAATACCTGCAAGCTGGAGAGGCACCGGGTGCAGGGGCGCGTGCGCGGCCTTTACATCCATCGCAAGGGAGCGACCCGGGCTTTCGGACCCGGGCATCCGGCGCTGCCGGCGCGCTACCGGGAAGCGGGCCAGCCGGTCATCATCGGCGGCAGTATGGGCACGGGGTCCTATATCCTCGCCGGGAACGCCGAAGAGAGGAACCCCGCGTTCGCGTCGGCCAGTCATGGGGCTGGCCGCGCCATGAGCCGGGCCCAGGCGCTGAAGCGATGGCAGGGCCGGCAGCTGGTGGACGAACTGCGGGGCAAGGGAATCCTGGTCCGCACCCGGTCCATGCGCGGTGCGGCGGAAGAGGCGCCAGGCGCTTACAAGGACGTGGATTTGGTGGCCGAAGCCACGGAGCAGGCAGGACTCGCGCGCCGGGTCGCGTTCCTGCGCCCCAAGGCGTGCATCAAGGGGTAGCAGGCGTTTGGGAAGGGAAGAACATGGAACGCAAGAGAGTCAATGCAACCAACCTCCGCTCGGTGGGCTACGATCCGTCGTCACAAACCATCGAAGTGGAGTTCACCAGCGGGAGCATCATCCAGTATTCCCGGGTTTCGCCCGAGGTGCACCGGCGTCTGATGGCCGCCCCCTCCCCCGGCAGCTATTTCAAGGACAATATCGAGGAGGAATACACGGCGCGACGCATACGCTGACCATCCGCCGCCGGTTCACACATCAAACACCGCGGCGTCGGCAAATGCCTGCATGTGCACGCCGACCCGGACTCCATCGAACAGGATGACCCCGTAGCCGCCGGGCTCCGAGGACGCGTAGAGGTCCCCGCGCTCCATCCCAATCAGGGAAATCTGGTGGCAGGTGCCGGGCACGGACGAGTAGCCGATCCCGTCCAGCACCGTAAAAAACGGCCGGTGCACGTGGCCGAAAAAGACATGCCTCACCTTGCCCCGGTGGCGTCCCAGTAGCTCCAGGAACGGCCCGGGGTTGCGCAACGGCATGCGGTCCATGGCCTGGTGGCCGATCGCAACCGGCGGATGATGCATGAATACCAGTACCGGTTTCGCGCTTTCGGCAAGCCGCGCCTCGATCCAGGCCAATCTCCCGTCACAAATCCGTCCGGATTCCTTGCCCGGTTCGTGCGTATCCAGCAGCAGCAGCGTTGCGTCGGGTGTCTCGACCGACTGATGCAGGAAATCTTTCCCCTCCAGACGCATGTCCGGAAATCCGGCCTTGAGGGCGTCCCGCGCGTCGTGATTACCGGGTATCAGGCGATAGGGCATCGCCAGCCGCGACAGCACTCGCTTGAGGCCCGCATACTCGGACCCGGTTCCCGCGTTCACCAAGTCCCCGGTCACGACGCATAGCGCCGCGTCGGCGTGGTGGGCATTGATATGGGCGACGCACTGCTCGAGCGCCGCCGCAGGATCGAGGCCGAACACGCGTTCCCCCGGCTCTCCGAGGTGGGTGTCGCTGACCTGGATGAGCTTCATGGATGGCCGCCCGGGGGGCGGCCCGCGATCAATGGGTCTTGACGTCGCCCCGTTGGCGCCGGGCGTAGTCCTTGACCTTGCGCTGAGCGGCATCGAAGGCGTCCCGTACTGCCACATGGGCGTCCTCGCTGGACTCGTTCGTCACCACCACTTCGCCGCCCGGGACCTTAATGTCCACCTTGACCACGAACACCCTCCCCTGATGGCTGTGCTTGTGGGGTACCTCCACCACCACGTGGCAGGCGGTGATATGTGGATAAAACTGTTCCAGTTTTGCCACCTTGTCGCGGATCTCGGTTTCCAGGGCCTCGGAACGGGCAACATCACGGAACTGAATCTCAAGCGGTTTTTGCATTTAAGGCTCCTTTGGGGTTCGGTCGTCCGAGGACCGCTCAAATCAGCGACTGAGTCTCGCGGGACTGCTCCCGATAAAACACTTTGGCAAGCTGGGTGATTTCTTCCGCGAGAAACTCGAGCAGGTCGGCAAGGGACACGATGCCGGCCAAGCCGCCCTGCGCGTCCAACACGGGAATGCGGCGGACCCCACGCGCGCGCATGCGCTGGATGGTGTCGTAAACGGTCTCGGCCTCTCCTGCCGTGACCAACTCCGGCCCCATGACCTCACCCACCTTGATCATTTCCGGGTCAACACCCATGGCCACTACCTCTATGGCCACATCACGATCAGTGATGACCCCGACCGGCACGGTGCGCCCGCCGACCTTGTCCACCACGACCAGATCGCCCACGTGGTGCTCCCGCAAAAGCGCGGCAGCTTCCCGGACAGAAACGTCACGTTCAACGACAACTACATCACGGTTGCAGATTTCACCGATCATCATCATGGGATTCCTTCGCTCGGGCGCCGACCATTGCGGCGTACGTGAAAAGCCCTGCTTTTTCTTTCATGTTAGACGCGGATCTGCAATTTTCGTTGACGTAGATCAAGACGGGATTGCAAGCGAAATCCCCCGTCGACCCGACCGGCAATGGTTCCGCCCCGCGCTCAGCTTGCCCGCTCCCTCAATGCCGGGGGCAGGCGAAACTCGCCGCTGTGGTCAAACGGAAAGGGAATCGGCGAACCCCCGCCGTAGAGTTTGCCCCGGAGGCGATAACGGATCGCCCGCTCCGGGTTCTCCTGCATTTCCAACACCTGACGCAGCAGACCTTCCAGGGTGCTCACCGCCTCTACGTCCAGCAACGCCTCGCCGAATGCCGGGATGGTGGTGGGCCGGTTGGATACGCCCCGCGCAAACGTCTGATCGTTCAGTTCGATCTCGAAGCTCAGACCGGACACCTGAATTTCCGCCGGGTTGGGATTCTGAACCCGGAGCCTCATGGCGTAGCGCTGCTCCAGCAGGCCGGGTTCCACCACCGAAAGGGACGACAGCGTCACATACAGGGGCTCCGAGCCGAACGGGGTGCCCGCGCAACCCGCCACCAGCAGTACCGAGCACAGAAAGCCCAGCCGGCCGATCATCCGGCGCCCCGCGGACAATCCCCACACACCCGCCGCCATGGCCTTATCCCCCTTCCCCCGTATTGGAACTCTCCCCGGTGCCCGGTCCATGCCGGTGCAGTTTCACCGGCTCCACCATGCGCGCGCGCAGCCGCAGATTGAGCATTTCCACCCCGACCGAGAAGGCCATGGCGAAGTAGATGTAGCCCTTCGGAATATGAAAATCGAGCCCCTCCGCCACCAGCGCCACTCCCACCAGGATCAGGAAACTGAGGGCTAGCATCTTGATGGTCGGATGGCGGTCCACGAACTCCCCGATGGGCCGGGCAGCAAACATCATGATCGCAACCGCGATCACGATGGCGATCACCATCACCGGCACTTCGTCCACCATGCCCACCGCCGTAATCACCGAGTCCAGGGAAAACACGATGTCGATGACGGCGATCTGCGCCAAAACGGCCGCGAAGCTTGCCGCGGCCGCACTGCCCGCCCTCTGCTCCTCTCCTTCAAGGCTGCCGTGAATTTCGAATGTGCTCTTCCAGAGCAAAAACAGCCCCCCCACCACCAGGATGAGATCCCGCCCCGAGATTTCCTGGCCCAGCACGGTCAGGAACGGCGCCGTCAGCGTCATCACCCAAGCCAGGGAAAGGAGCAGCGCGATGCGCGAAAACATGGCGAGAGAAAGCCCCAGCACGCGTGCCCTATGGCGCTGGTGCGGGGGCAGCCGGCCCACCAGGATGGAGATGAAGATGATGTTGTCCACCCCGAGGACAATCTCCAGCGCTGTGAGGGTGGCGAGCGCGATCCACGCCTCGGGAGAAAAGATCCAGTCCACGAACGACTCAACCGATACCGATACCCAGGAAACGCGACTGCCGATGGCGGGAGGTGCCCCCGATTGAAGTTGACACCGCCGCCCCCGGCATCAGCCCGCGACGAAGCCTTCTTTTTTCAGTTCGCCGTCAATCATCCCTGTGACTTCCTGGATGATTTGCTGGCGGGAATCCGGGTTCACCGATTCCGTGGTCATGGTCCACAGCATTTTGCCGCCCGGGATCGCATAGAGAATCGTCTCGATCAGATACTTGGTCTGCTGATAGGTGTAGCCCGGTGCGGTATAGGCATAGCTGTAGGCATAGCCGCCATAACCGTAAAAGGACCCGTAGGGCACTCCGACCGCCGGCCTCCCGGCGGGCGCCACGTAGGTCTGCGGCGGCACATAGACGTTGTCCTTGTCCACGGACACGAGACGGGCCGTCAGGGCGCCGTCGAATCCCTCCTGCCGGAGGCGCGCCCCGATCTTTTCCTTATTCTGTTCGTTGATTTCCTTCGGATCCGGAAACAGGGTGTAGCTGGGCACCGCCTGCGTCCCCTTGGGAAAAGACGACGCCAATCGGTCCTCGACCATGCGGCGGGTGGCATCCTCCTTGGCCGCAATGTAAATAACGATTTTCTTGAGGGGCGCGCCCCGATAAGCGGGGTCCCGCCATTGTGAAACCACCGAGGTCGAGGCGCACGCAGCCAGTAGCGCGATGGATGTCGCCATGAACAAGGCGCGGCAACTCAGGCTGAAGGTCATAATGGTCTCCAACAATTTAGGGAAGGGTTCAGGAAAGGCGTTTGCGCCAGGGAAGGTCGCAGCATGTTAATCCATGCACCCCCGGGGTTCAAGGCAAACGGCGCCTCGCCAAGTCAATACCCCTTTGATTTTAAATGCCTTGCGAGCATGGCGTCGCCGTGACTCACATGCTCCGAGAGCCACTTCCTGAGAAAATCCCCGGTGGATGCCCGCGCCCCTGCCGCCGGCCCTCGGGACACCTGCCGGGAGAATTCCCTCAAATCCTCCAGCAGCCGGCGATGAGCTTGGCGATGCAGCCCGGCGGTGGAGAAATCATGCTCCTCCATGAGCCGCTCCTCGGCCTCGAAATGAAACTCGACAAACTCGATGAATTCCCGCAGCGCGGAGAGCAGCGCAGATCCGCCGTTCTCTCCCTCCGCCATCGTCTCGACCTGCCGGATCAGATCGAACAACCGCCGGTGCTCGGCGTCCAGCGCCTCGATTCCAAGTTCATACCTCGCGTTCCACCCTTCTTCCATTTTTCTGTCGCGCCGCTGAAAGCCAGTGCCCTATTGTATCCCCAACGCCATCGGCGACGCCGTTTCGCGTGGGCTTGCCGGAAGGCCCCGTTGCAGTGAATATTGGCCTAGCGCCGGCAACAGCCGATCTCGCCCTGGCTTGCCTTTCCTGGAGACCATCGGTATGGAAAAAGAACTGCATGAGCTGATCGAAGAGGAATTCGAGCGCCTTAGGACAACTTGCGATTTCAAGGACCCCGAGAAGGTCATCGCCTATCGCCTGATCGCCCTCTGGCTGGAAGCTTTTTCCTGGGGCCGGCGCAACCTCGATCCGGGCAAGCGGGAGGTCGCCGCCCAGTGCGCCGGGGACGTGGCCAAAGCCGTGATGCAGTTGCGCCTCGGGGAGCACCCCCGCGCAGACTGATTCCCGGGGACTCTCCCGCCCTGCGCGCAGGAGCGAAACGACGCGCCGCCGGGACTTGCCGGGTCTACTGGGGAAGTATGTAGGCGCGGAAGTACTGCCCTGCCAGATCCTTGTCCAGGGTGTCCAGCTTCTGGTAGACGGCGCTCACCTGGTCGCCCTGACCCAGCTTGTGATAAGTGCCCCCCAATTCGTACCAACTCTCGGCATCCCCGTCATTCAGGCGCACCGCCTGGCGATAGGCCCGGGCGGCGTCCACCGGAGATTTTGCCAGGAGATACGCCCTTCCCAGCGACTTCCACGCGTTGGCGTCATTGGGTTTCCTGTCCACTTCCCGCTGGGCCCTGATGACATCCTCGGTGTCCACGGGACGCGAGGCCTGAACCCCGGGAGGCGGCGGCCGGGGTGCGGCGGCTGGACCCGGGGCTGCCGCAGCGGCTTGAGCCGCCGGCGCGGGCTTCGCGGTTCCGGCGGCCTTGGGCACCAGTTGATCGGCGTAGGCATCGAGAGCCGCCTCCAGAGGTTCCTCGTCCCGTTCCCGGCAATAATCGTCCAGCCAGCGGGCAATCGCCGCGTCCTCCAGCGCCTCGGCCGGAGTGCCCGCTGCTCCCCGCTCCTCGCGCAGCAGGGTAACCGCCTCCTTGGCATAGTCCTCGGCCTTGCTGATCAGCAGGTAATAGTCAAGGGTCTTGCGGCCGGTATTCCAGGAACCGCAACTGCGATTGAGCGTGAAGCCCGACTTCTTCCCAGGTTTTGTCGCTGGGGGTTCCGCAGGGGCGGCGGCGACCGCCTCCGGCCGCGGCTGCCGGGCCTGGGGCGGCAGGCTGCGCACCAACTCCGCGGCGTATGCCTTGCTGGCATCCTGCATCGTCTCGTTGGGGTGCTCCGCGCAATACTTGTCCATCCATTCCGCGATCTGTTTCTCGGTAACGTCCTGCATCGGATCCGCTCCGAGATTCTGCGCCTTGCGCAACGCGTCCACTTCGTCGCGCAGGAACTCTTCCGCCTTGTCGGCCATCAGGAAGTAGGTCAAGCCCTTGCGCTCCTTGGTCCACGTGCCACAGGAGGTCACGAGCTCCGCCCCCGCGGCGCGGACGGAGATTGGGAACACGAGCGCAAGACAAAGCGCCAGGAAATAGACGACGTGCCGGTTCATGCGTGACCTCGCGAAGATTGGCTTCCTTGTCCGGCGCCCCGGCGCCAGCAACCATTCACCTTCCGAATGCGCAAAAAACAGGGGGGTCATCGCTGACCCCCGCTTCTTGTTTGGCGTCCCCTAGGGGATTCGAACCCCTGT
>DKBC01000226.1 GCA_002451065.1 Betaproteobacteria bacterium UBA6910 | reverse complement strand
GATCAGGTGGACGTGATGAAGCATTTCGGGTTTGAAAAACTCCACGTGGTCGCACACGACCGCGGCGCCCGCGTGGGACACCGCATGGCCGCGGATCATCGGGACAAGGTACTCACTCTTACGGCGATGGACATCCTCCCGACCTTGTACCTTTATGAAAATGTCGATAAAAAGTTCGCCGAAGCCTATTGGTGGTGGTTCTTGTATACCGCGCCCTACCCGATTCCTGAAACCTACATCAACAACACTACCGAATTCACCTTGAACATGGGCTTCTTCGGTGTCCGCGATGTGGTTGAGCAGAAGGCTTTCGACCATTTCCTGCGAACGCTGCGCCGCAAGGGATCCGCTCACGGACAGTGTGAGGATTACCGGGCGGCGGCGACGATCGATCTGGAGCACGACCGGGCTGATCTGGACAAGAAGTTGAGTTGCCCGGTATTGGTGTTATGGGGAGATAAAAACCCGCTCAACAAGGATAAGGACATCGTCGGAATCTGGAAGGAACGCGCCAAGAATGTGAAAGGGCATGGCTTGCCTTGCGGCCACTGGGTTCCAGAGGAAGTGCCGGAGTTGGTCATCAAGGACGTCACCGCGTTTCTCAAGGAGCATGCATAGGACTTTGCCGCCACCAATCGCCCTGCATTTGCCGGCCAACCTCAGGATCCTCAGGAAGGACGGGTGATCTACAAGAACACTCTTTAAACCGTACAAACAGAAATCGAAAATGGAACAAGCCAAAACGGAAAAATGAAGCACAAGTTGTTTCGAGCAATCGCAACCAGCGTCGTAGCCCTCCTGGGCTGCGCGGCGGTGGCGCAGGCAGCGCCACCCGACGGCCCGGTCTTGTTCACCAACGTCAACGTTTTCNNACCGGCAACAAGATCACCGCCGTGTCGACCAAAGACTTGGCGGTTGCCGGCGGGCGCACTCGATAATCGCCGTCTCGAACGGGACCCGTCGCAGCTTCGGCACCACCAGCGTCACTTCCCCAGCCTTTGGGTGCATCTTGCGCTGATAGTGCCCCGCGCGCGTATCGACCCGAGCCGCGCTGCGTTCATATCGGCTCGCCTGGCACAACTGATCAGCCTCCGCTTCGAGCAGCGCATTGAGCGTCTCCTCCACGCTCCCACGCACCAACTCCCCGAGGTGTTTCTTGATCCGTTCCTGGTCGATCTGAACAACCGGCCCCAACCCCTTCGGTGTATCCTGCTTCACGGTGGTCTCCTCCACGTGTCTGGTTGAACAACTGCTTCAGCAACAGCCATTTAACCAGATCGGAGACCACCACCGTCAAATGTGCGAAAGATAGGATACGTTATCCACAGAGGAGCTTTCCGGCGCTTCCATTGTACGTTCTACTGATCGTCGATAGACGCGATCTGGACACGATGCCTATGTAAAGCATTGAAAAAAAGGAAGTTATCGAGGGTTCGAATCCCTCCCTCTCCGCCAGAAACAACAGCGCCCCCTCACGGGGCGCTGTTGTTTCTGCAAGAGGGCGTGTGGACGGGCCCGCTGCTTCGGCGAGCCGAGGACCGGTGGGTCTCGTGCCGACGTTCCTGTTCGGGAAACCCAGCTGACCGTTGCCAGGATAATTCCCATATCCCGATGTCCCGATGATTCGCCGGGAACGCTTCCGGGGCGCGCGTGTCTGTGGTTGAAGGGGATGGCGGCTCAAGGATCCCGATCTTCGGCTGGAATGTCTCCGAAGACGATGTTCGCGGCGGATGTGGCACGCGGGTCGTGCATGCGGCGCCAAGCAGGTTTCCTGGAGGTTTCATGGGCAATGAAACGTTGACTCGGCATGGCCCCGCAGGCCTGCATACCTGGGCAGGTCTTGGATTGCATGCGGCCGCAGTGGTTGTGGCCGTTGCGGCGGCCCCGGCTTGGGGCGCGGACTGGTCCGGCTACGAGAGGCTGTCCCGGGAGCAGGTGATCGAACGTGTGACGGGAACGCCGAGCGGGGAAAGGCCAACGCTGTACTCGAAGAATCTCTCGGGGCTCGACTTGTCCGGTGTTGATTTCAGGGAAGCCAATTTGAGCGCCTCCGTCTTCAACGGGGCGAATCTAAAAGGCGCCAATCTCTCCGGCTGCGATTTGACGGTGGCGTTCATGGAGGGGGCGAATCTTGCCGGCGCGGACTTGCGGGGAGCTATCTTGTTCTCGACTCAGTTCCGGGGCAGCACGCTCGCGGGCACCAACCTTGCCGGTGCGCGTTTCATCGGGGATATGAGCGGCGCCGATCTGCAGGGGGCGGACCTGAGCCGACTTGACGGGGCCGCCGACATGAAGAACCAGTCCATGGGCCTGATGCGGGCCAACATTGTCTCCGCGAACCTCAGGCGGGCGAATCTTGCCGGCGCCGATCTTTCCCGGGCGGACCTCAGTTTCTCGGTGCTGTCCGGGGCAAACCTGAGTGGTGCGAAACTGTTTGGCGCGGACTTCAGTGCGTCCGATCTGAGCGGAGCCAACCTTCGCGGCGCCGATCTTGGGGGCTCGAAATTCATCGACACGGATTTTACAGGAGCCGATCTTTCGAACGCCGACTTTACCGGGTCGACCTTCCGCAACGTAAAGGGGCTCGAGAAAGCCACGCGGACGGGAGCGAAGGGATTGCCCGGAAGTCCGTGAAACGCTTTCGCGCCGGGCCCGCCGGGCAAGGGGACCGTGGTTGCGGCGGCGTGGATGGAGGAGGCGCCTCGCGACTCGATCCTCGATTTGGGATTGGGCGGCGTGAGGACCTGCTGGGGAAAGATTCCGTTCCCGCCCGGCGACTCAATGGCGCTTGACGGTGACCACGCCCCCAAGCCTCGAAGCCTCGTCTTCCAGCCACTGGGCGGCATCCTCGATGCAGCCGAATTCCGGAAGCTCCAGCGCCAACAGCTCGGGATGGGAATAGAGCAGGTAGGTCTTGCACTCGCGCATGGCCGTCTCGAATTCGGAGATACGCACCGGTGCCCCGGTCATGTAGCCCAGCACCCTGTAGATTCCGGGCAGGCGCTGCGGGTCGGGAATGAGGCCGGTGCAGATCGACAGCACGTCGCGGGCATCGAAACCGCATTCGTCGCTTGGAACCTGAAAGCTCTTGTCGATGTGACCCATGGTTCGTCCCTCGTTTGTCTCTCGTGTCGGGCATCACCGTTTGCGCTGCCGCATCCGGGGCCCTCAACCTGGATGGCGCAAGAATCCTGCCTGGAGAAGCGAGCGCTGCAACTGAGCCGACGAGTGGCAAATCGGGCCGCCAATGTTGCGTTCCTCACACGGGTTACGCTCTGGGACGTGACGGAGTTGGCTCCGGGAGATGACGATTTTCGGCGCGGGTTCGGCCGGCTGACGGTAAATCGTCAGGGCCGACGATTCGCGCGCGCTATCCGCTGCCCCCGGGCCACCTGGCGCGGCCTCTATAATCACACCAGTGACCAGTTGGGGCGCGAAGCATAGGCTGCGGGCCTGGCTACCGTACCGAGGAACGCCGAAAGGAGAAACTCATGGACCGAAACGAAGTGGCCGTCATTGTGGGAGCTGGACCAGGCCTGGGATGCGCCTTGGCACGGCGCTTCGCAAGGGCGGAAATGCACGTGGCGATGGCCGCGCGTCATGGGGAGAAACTCGACGCTTTCGCTGCGGAGTGTTCGGGCATCCATCACCATGCCCGCGCCTTTTCCTGCGACGCCACCGATGAGCAGTCAGTGGACGGACTTTTCCGGCAGGTGGAGAGCGAGTTCGGGACTCCGGACCTGGTGGTTTACAACGCGGGTGCGTTTGTCCAGAAGGGAATCCTGGAAACATCCCGGGAGGAGTTCGAGCGCTGTTGGCGAGTGGGTTGCCTCGGCGGTTTTCTGGTGGGGAGAGCCGCGCTGCGGACCATGCTCCAGCGCCCGGCGGGTGCCGGGAAGCGCGGAACCATCCTCTTCACGGGGGCCACCGCCAGCCTGCGGGGCGGTTCGCGCTTCCACAACCTGGCGGTGGGCAAGTTTGGATTGCGGGCGCTGGCCCAGAGCATGGCCCGGGAATTCCAGCCGCAAGGGATCCACGTCGCCCATGTCGTGATCGACGGCCGGATCCGGCCCGCGACGGAGTCGTCCAAGAACATGGAAGAGTTTCTGGATCCGGAGGCGATCGCAGAGACTTACTATCAGCTCCATCGCCAGCCCCGCAGCGCGTGGAGCCTGGAGGCGGATCTGCGTCCGTGGGTGGAGCGGTTCTGACAGCCCGCGAGGGGCTACATGCGCTCCATCAGATAGCAGAGGCAATCCTGGCGGATTGCCCTGGGGTCCAGGGTCAGCATGGATGGCATCACCGAGCGGCGCGTCAGGAGTTGTCCGTTGCGCACTTCGAAAACGTCATCGAAGACGTTATTGCCGGCTTCGTCGCGTACGTCCAGAACGTGCTTGGCGGTGGCGACTGAGGCGAAGAACGTGCCGGCCCGAAGCTCGCGGAAGTTGTTGTGGTCCAGATCGGTGGGAAAAGCGATGGGGGCCTTCGCCGCGCCGAAGGTGAACTCCACGTTCGCCGGAACTTTCACGACGGCCACCGTGTGAAACAGATCCAGGTCATGCTTGGGAACCGGGTGCTCCGGCAGCGCGCTCAGATTCAGGCAGGCTTCCACGTATTCCGTAGCGTGGGCAATACCCGCCTCCCGGCCGGGCTTGCCGCACTCCACGGCGACGCTGGGGCAGAGGGTGGAGAAGGCGCCGGCCAGGGTGCCCCGGGGCCGCGCGAAATAGACCACCGTGCGGGAAAACAAGGTCGCCAAGTGGAGAAATCCCGGCTCCAGACGCCTCACGCAGGCATAGTGGGGATTGGTGCCGGTGTTATTGTGGATATCGACGCTGGCAAATATTCCCCGCTCGCGCATGGCTTCCACGACCTCGGCGGCAAACTGATGCTCGGGGCGTCCCGAGTCCTCTGCGCCCGGCCAAACGCGGTTGTAGTCGGCCTGGTGATCCAGGCGGCGCACGCCGGCGCGGGCGGCCTCGAGGTTCCCGATGAGCAGCGAGAGGGCTCTAGGAAGCTCCCGGTTGCGGTATCGCGCCAGCACCCTCTGCACCGCGTGGAGGCCGGAGACCTCGTTGCCGTGAAGCAGAACCGAGACGAAAAGCGCCGGCTCCCTGCGACCCGGAATGTGGATGAGGGTGGGTCCGGGCAGAACGCCATGCAGTTCTCGGGGGCCAGCGTCCAACAGTCCGACGGGAAGAGAATCAAGAACGGTCAACATGGGGATTGGTCTGCCTTGAACGTCATTCAAAGTTCCCATTCGTGCACCGGGAGGCCGCGGCGCTGGCGCTCCATGTAAGCGGTGGTCAGGGCGAAGACGTCCCTGCCGCGGGCGCGGAAATACTCGCGCTGCCACGCGGAGCCGTGCTGTCCCGTCCGCAGCCTTTCCCGGATGATACCGAGGTAACGGTCGGTTTCCTCGCTTTCCAGGCCAAAGCGCGCGAGACCTTCTGCGGCGACGGGCAGCAGATGATCGAGGAGAAGAGCGCGGGCCGACACCTGTTGCCCGTCGAGCCAAGTGAGATCGGCATCGAGGCCGCGCCGTGCCGCCGCGTAAAGGTTTTCGCGCGCCAGGGAAAACGGCAGCGCCTCCTCGGGCGGCGTCCTGGCGCAGGCAAATTCGTGAACGAGACCCAAGTAGAGGGCCATGTTGGCGATCTGATCTGGAATGGAGGGACCGCTCGGCAGCACCCGGTGCTCGATGCGCAGGTGTGGCCGCCCCTCCGGATCGAAGCCGACGATGGGGCGATTCCAGCGCCACACTGTGCCATTGTGGAGCCGCAGGTGGGAAAACGACTCGGCGGGGTCGTGGAAAGTAATCGGCAACAGCACCGGGTGGTGCTCGAGATTTTCCCGAAACAGTTCCGCCAGCGAGGACTGGACGTAGCCGAGCCCCAGGCTGACCCGCTGTTCCGCCGGCCCTTCCTCTCCGGTGGCTACCGCGGGTTCCACGGATTGCTCGAACAACGGAATGCGGGTTTCCTCCCACAGCAGCTTGCCGAAAAGCAGCGGTGAGTTGGCGCCCGCCGCCACCATGGGGGCTGAGACCGCCACCGATGCGTTGTAGAACCGCGTGGCCCGGCTTGCCGGCACCTGCAGGTGGACTTGCAGGGAAGTGGTGGCCGCCTCCATCATGACGTCGAGATGCGCGGTATCCAGCACCTCCCCATCCTCGATGTGGATGCGAAGGGGGCGTCCGCGGCGCAGCCGAAGAATCTGTTCGTTCAGGGCGTGGTAGCGGTTGCGGGGCGACATGTTTCCGAGCGTTAGATCCGACTCCGCCACGGTGGGCAGGATTCCGATCATCACCAGGGAAGATTCCAGCTCATGGGCCGCTTCGAGGCATTTCCGCCACGTGGTCTCGAGCTCCTCCTGCAGCCTCTGCAGGGCTCCGGGGCCCAGGGGTTGAGGCGTGCCGTTGAGTTCCACATTGAACCGCGACAATTCCGGCACCACCAGGGGATCTTGGAGCCGATCCAGCAGGGCCTCGTTGACCGGGGATGGGCGGCAGCTGTGGTCGACGAGCCAGGCTTCGACTTCGAACCCGGCGAAGAAACCGCCTTCGGAAAAGGCCCCCGCGCACTCCAGTTCGGCGAGCAGGGTGGTTTCCTGCGCCAGCCGGGCCTGAAAGCGCTGGAAATCCCGGGCGCTCAGCTGCAGGCGGCTGATTTCTTCTCCCAAGATTGCGTCTCCTTTCGCGGAACGGCAGGCCCCATGCAGCCCCCCACCCCGGAACTATAACGCGACTTCCTCCCCGCAGGCGGCTCCCCGGCGCTGCGACTATAATCCGACTTTTGAAAGGACCCCCATGCTGCTCACCACGACTCCAAGCATCGATGGCAAGAGGATCACGCAATACCTCGGCGTGGTCTCGGGCGAAGCCATCATCGGCGCCAATATTTTTCGGGACTTGTTCGCCAAGGTTCGCGACATCGTAGGTGGTCGCTCGGGTTCCTACGAAAAGGTTCTCGCCGACGCCCGGGCGGCGGCGCTGGAAGCTCTCGAGCAGGAGGCGGCCGGGCGTGGGGCGAACGCCGTAATCGGGATAGACCTCGACTACGAGGTGCTCGGGGAGGCCAATGGCATGCTGATGGTGACGGCCAGCGGGACGGCAGTAGTGGTTTCCTGAGCGCCCCCCGCACTTCTCAGGCGGCACTTTAGAAGCCCTTCTCGGCGCATTGATTTAAATGCGGATTCCATGGCGGTATAATGCCGCCAGGGTCCTGTTTGGCTCCCGGTTCATGACACGGATTTCCCGGATATTCGTCACTGCATCCCTCCTGTTCGCGGCCGGTTGCGCCGGTATGGCGCCCGAGGAACCCCCAGCGCAGAAGGGCGCGAAGGGTCAGGAGGTGGTGGTTTTCGCCATGAGTCTCATCGACACCAAGTATCGCTTCGGCGGCAAGAACCCCAAGGCCGGCTTCGATTGCAGCGGCATGGTGAGCTACATTTACGAGAAGGCGGCGGGTTACCGGCTGACGGGAAGTGCGGCCCAGATGGCGAAGCGGGGTCGCGAAGTGTCATTGGCGCAGGCACAGCCCGGGGACCTGGTGTTCTTCAACACCCGCAACCGTCCCCGTTCCCACGTGGGGATCTATATAGGACAAAATGAATTCGTGCATGCACCCAGCAAGGATGGCCGGGTCAAGGTGAGCAGCCTGCGCAACAAGTACTTCTCCACCCGGTTCGAGGAGGTGCGCCGTTACCTCGACTAGCCATTTCGGCGCGGCTTTGCTCGCCGTGCTTTTCGCCGCAGCGGCCCAGGCGCCAGCCCTGGGCGAAGAACCCGGCCAGCGGGAATCGGTCCGCTCGTTCATCGCTGAAATGGTGGAGCGTCACGGCTTTCAGGCCGGGGAACTCGAGCAGTTGATGTCGCGGGCGGAATACCAAGACTCCATTCTCACGCTCATCAGTATGCCGGTCACGGCCAAGCCTTGGTCGGAGTTCCGCCCGCTGTTCGTGTCTCCGATGCGCATCGCGCAGGGTCAGGATTTCTGGAAAGAGAACGAAGCCGCCCTCTCCCGGGCCCGGGAGCGCTTCGGGGTGCCGGAAGAGATCGTGGTCGCCATCATCGGCGTCGAGACCCTTTACGGGCAGCGCGTGGGCAAGCACCGGGTGCTGGACGCGCTCTACACGCTCACCTTCGATTACCCGCCCCGGGCCACGTTCTTCCGCAGCGAACTGGAAAACTACCTGCTGTTCCTGCGGGAGAGCGGGCATGACGCGGCGCTGATCAAGGGCTCCTATGCCGGCGCTATGGGCATTCCGCAGTTCATGCCCAGCAGCGCGCGCAACTACGCGGTGGATTTCGATGGCGACGGACGAATCGATTTGTGGGGAAGCCCGGTGGACTCCATCGGGAGCGTCGGCAACTACCTCAGCACCTTCGGATGGCGCGCGGGGGAGCCGGTGATGGTCAGGGCCGAGGTGGAAGGCGAAGGGTATGAGGCGATCCTGAAAGAAGGCCATAAACCCCAGCGCACGGTTGCCGATCTGTCAGCCCAGGGAGTGCGCGCCGGGCAGCCCGTGGCGGAATCCCTGAAGGCCGCCCTGATCCGGCTGGAAGGCGCGGACGGCGCCGAATTCTGGATGGTGTTCGACAACTTCTACGCCATCACCCGTTACAACCGCAGCCTCAATTACGCCACCGCGGTCTACCAGCTCGCTGAGGAAATCAAGGCCCTGTACCAGGCGGGGCGCTAAGGCTGACTCTCGCTCCGGCGGAAAGCCACCACATGGTCAGCTTCCAGGCGGATGCCGATCGCCTCGCCGATGCGGTGATTGTGATGGCTCGGAACCATGGAAAGAACCTTTTCCCCGCTCGGGAGCCGCAGCGTATACAGAATCTCGGCGCCGCGAAAAGCCTTGTGCAGCACCTCCGCCTGCATCGGGCTCGCGTCATCGTGGATCACGTCGTCCGGGCGCAGCAGAACTTCCACCGAGCAGCCCTTCCCGCACGCGTCGCAGCCCGCTAAGCAGTCCCGCGGGATCTCCCCCGTGAGCACGCCCATCTCGATGCGGACCTGCCGCGAATTGAGCACCTTGCCGTCCAGGAACACTCCCTGGCCCACGAAATCAGCCACGAAGCGGTTCACCGGCTTGTGATAGAGGTTGTAGGCGGTATCCCATTGCTGGATCTCGCCGCCGTGCATGATGCCGATTTCGTCCGCGATGGCGAACGCCTCATGCTGGTCGTGGGTGACCAGGATAGCCGTGGCATTCTGACTCTTCAGGATCTCCCGCACCTCCAGGGACAGGCGCTCCCGCAGGTCCACATCCAGGTTGGAAAAGGGCTCGTCCATCAGCAGCAGGTCGGGGCGCGGCGCGAGGGCCCGCGCCAGGGCCACGCGCTGCTGCTGGCCGCCCGAGAGTTGATGGGGATAGGTGGCCGCCGACAACTCAAGCCCCACCACCCCTAGCAGTTCCGAAACTCGCGCGTTGCGTTCCATCCGGGGCATCCGATGAAGACCGAACGCGACGTTTTCCGCCACCGTCAGGTGCGGAAACAGGGCGTAGTCCTGGAACACCATTCCGATGCGGCGCTTCTCCGGTGGAACGTGCACGCCCGGGCTGGCCACTACCTGGCCGCCGAGCCGGATCTCGCCTTCCGCCACCGCCTCGAAGCCCGCGATGCAGCGGAGCACGGTGGTCTTTCCGCAGCCGCTGGGGCCAAGCAGGCAGCCGATGGTGCCCCGGGCCAGGGAAAAGGACAGGCCGCGGACGACCACCCGGCTTCCATAGGCATGGCCAATGGCCCTGAGATCGAGCAGGACCTCCTTCGCTGCCCTAGCGGTCGAGCCCGTCGCTAAAGGGGGAGCCCAATCGTTGGCGTTCATGAGCCTATGGTAAGTCCGCGGGACCCGCATGCTCAACGGCTCGGGCAACTATTTCTCGGCGTGACGGGTGAGCAGGATCAGCGGCACCAGCCCCGCCATCACCACCGCGATGGAGGGCAGCGCTGCCCGTTCCCATTCCCCCTCCGACGTCATTTCAAAGATACGCACCGCCAGCGTGTCCCAGCCGAAGGGCCGGGTCATGAGGGTGATGGGCATTTCCTTCATCACGTCCACGAACACCAGCATGGCGCCCGTGATCAATCCGCCGCGGAGAATTGGCAGATGCACCCGGAGCAAAGCATGGCCCAGGCTCAGCCCCAGGCTGCGGGCCGCCTCGTCCATGCTGCGGGTGACCCGCTGCATCGCGCTCTCGATGGGATTGAATCCCACCGCCATGAAGCGCGCCACATAGGCCACCAGCATGGCGAGCAGGGTGCCCTGCACCACCAACCCGGGTTTGGTGCCCAGCAGGAGTTCGCCCGCCGCAACCAGCCAGGAGTCCACCCAGGCAATGGGGATGAAAATGCCCACCGCCAGTACCGCGCCGGGGACCGCATAGCCGAGGGTGGAGGCGCGCACCGCGAACCGGGTCCAGGGGTCGGGAAAGTGCCGCCCGGCATAGGAAAGCAGGAGGGCAAGCCCCACGGTGACGGCGGCGGCGATGCCGGACAGCAGCAGGGAGTGCCAGAAAAACCCGAAATAGCGGGCGTCCAGGTCCCGCGCAGCAACGCCCAGGGCCCACCACAGGAGCTGCGCCACCGGCAGCAGGAAACCCAGTACCAGGACGCCGAGACATAGGGCGAAGGCCAGCCAGGCCCGGATTCCGGTGAGCCTTATGCGGTCCATGCGCGCTCCGCCGCGCCCCTCCGCGTAGCGCATGCGGGATCGGGATTGCTGTTCGGCGATCAGCAGCGCGAAGGCGATCAGAATCAGGATCGAGGCCAGCTGGGCTGCGGCGGGGAGGGAGAACAACGCGAACCATGCTTTGTAAATGGCGGTGGTAAAGGTGTCGTAGTTGAATACCGCCACCGTGCCGAAGTCCGCGAGGGTTTCCATCAGGGCGAGGGACAGGCCGCCGGCGATCCAGGGGCGGGCCATTGGCAGGGCGACCCGGAAGAATCCCTGAACACGGTTCAGGCCCAGGGACTGGGCAGCCTCGAGGGCGCGCTTGCCCTGGGTCAGGAAGGCATTGCGGGCCAGGAGGTACACGTATGGGAATAGCGCCAGGGTCATCACCAGGACAACGCCGAGCCGGCCGCGCACCTTGGGAAACCAGACTCCGGAGCCGATCCATTCCCGCAGCTGGGTCTGGACCGGACCCGTGAAGTCGAAGAGGCCAATGAAGACGAAGCCGGTCACATACGCGGGTATCGCGAGGGGCAGCAGCAGGGACCAGGCGAAGACGCGGCGCCCCGGGAATTCGCAGACCGCGGTGAGCCACGCCAGGCTCACCCCCAGCACCACCGTTCCGAGGCCTACCCCAAGGGCCAGCCAGAAGGTGTTGGCGACCAGGTCGGCGAGGGTGGTTTCGACCAGGTGGCGCCAGACATCGCCGGCAGGCGTGAGGAAAGACGAGACCACCACCGCCACCGGCAGCAGTACCACTGCCGCAACGACGAATGGCAGAAAGCGCCAAGCCCCGCCGGATCCGGCCGGGGACTGGCGCTTTCCGAAAATAGGGCCCCCGGGCGGGGCCGCGCTAACCGCGTTCCCGGCCACGGGGGATCGCGAACCTGATCATCTGTAGCCCGCGCGGTCCATCAGCTTCACGGCCGCCGCCTGATTCTCCCCCGCCTTGGCAACATTGATCGGGTTCTGCTTGAAACTGCCCCAGGCGGCTACAACCGGGTCCGGCTTCACGGCCGGATTCGCCGGGTATTCCATGTTCACGTCGGCGAACAGGTTCTGGGCGTCGCTCGAGGACAGGAATTCCAGCAGCTTCACCGCTTCCGCCTTGTGCTTGGCGTGCTTGGTGACGCCGGCACCCGACACGTTTACGTGCACGCCGCTGCCGTTCTGATTGGGCCAGAACAGGGCCAGGGGCAGCTTCGGGTCCTTCTTCATAAGGCGGCCGTAGTAATAGGTGTTGACGAGGCCCACGTCGCATTGCCCCGCGGCGATGGCTTCCAGGGTCTTGGTGTCGTCGGAGAACGGGTCGGTGGCGAGATTCGCCACCCAGCCGCGCACGATTTTTTCGCTCTCCGCCTCTCCGTGCTGGGCGATCAGCATCCCTACCAGGGACTGGTTGTACACCTTCTTGGAAGTTCGCAGGCAGAGGCGGCCTTTCCACTTGGGGCCCGCGAGGTCTTCGTAGGTGGAGAGATCGCCCGGCTTCACCTTTTGCGTGTTGTAAGCGATGGTCCGTGCCCGCACGGAGAGGCCGAACCAGCGATTCTGGGGATCCCTGAGGTGAGCCGGAATGTTCTTCTCCAGTACCTCGGAGTTCGCGGGCTGGAGCAAATCCTCGTTTGCGGCCTCCCACAGATTGCCGGCGTCCACCGTGATCAGCACGTCGGCCGGGGTGTTGGCTCCCTCAGCCTTGAGCCGCTGCATCAGGGGGCCCTCCTTGTCGGTCACGAATTTGACAGCGATCCCGGTTTCCTTGGTGAAAGCGTCGAACATGGGCTTGATGAGCTGCTCGTTGCGGGCGGAATAGACCACGACCTCTCCGGCCGCGAGTGCAGCGGGAACGGTCAGCAGCAGGCAGAGCAGGGCGGCCCCGGGGGCCAGGTACTTCTTCATGAGTTTCTCCCGTCGAGATGAGGTGAATCAGGAAAGGAAAGCTTGCCAGAGATGAGAATCATTTGCAAGTAGATGCATATAAATATAGTTAAGACATGGATTATATATATATAAAAAATAGTGTACTACATTGCATCGCTTGACATTTATATGAGAGTCATTATCATTCAAAAAGCGCCTCAAATACGAGGCATTCCCATTTAAGGAGCGCAGTCGATGAGAGCATTGCTGGTGGGGGCAGACCGACTGGGAAATATTCCCAACGTCCTGGCAGAACATGGTATTTGGGTCATTGGCCACGTTTCGGGCCGCAACCCGGCGCACCAGCGGCGGCTCCCGGAAACCGGACGCGAAGCCGATCTTCTGATCCTGTTTACGGATTTCCTGGGACACAACGTGATGAAGCAGTTCCGGACCATGGCGGGTCGCCACGGCATGCGGGTGCTGGCGTGCCGGCGGTCAGTCTCCTGCCTGATCCAGGCTCTGGCGAGCTTCAGTCTGCCGCGAGCTAACGGGTGCCAGGGCACCTGCGCAGTTTCTTGCGGGAGGGCCTGACCGTGTACGTCTGCGTTTGCCGGGCAGTAACCGACGGCCAGATCCGCCAATGCGCTCAGGACGGGGTGGCTTCGGTGAAGGAGCTGCAGCGGCGGCTGGGGGTGGCGTCTCAATGCGGGCGCTGCGCCCGTTGCGCCCGGGACATCCTGCGGGAGGCGCCTGCCCCTGGCACCGCGCTGGCCATGGCGCCGGTGGGCGCCTGAGCCTGCGGTGACCTATGGATGTATGATGTCCGTCGGGACTTAAGAGGGGTAACGATCCATGAAAGGCGATTCGAAAGTCATCGGGCACCTGAACCGCGTTCTGACCAACGAACTTACCGCCGTCAATCAGTACTTCCTGCACTCCCGCATGTGCAGGAATTGGGGCCTGCACAAGCTGGCGGAGCACGAGCACCACGAGTCCGTCGACGAGATGAAGCATGCCGACAAGCTCATCGAGCGGATTCTGTTTCTCGAGGGGCTGCCGAATCTGCAGGATCTCCACAAGCTGCTGGTTGGCGAAAACGTCCACGAAATCCTGAAATGCGATTTGCAGCTGGAAATGAAAGCCCACCCCGCCCTCAAGGAAGGCATCGCCCACTGCGAGTCCGTGGGCGATTATGTCTCTCGGGAACTGCTGGATGAAATCCTGGCAGGCGAGGAAGAGCACATCGACTGGCTCGAGACCCAGCTGGAACTGATCGAGAAGATCGGACTGCAGAACTATCAGCAGTCCCAGATGTGAGGAGAGGGGCTCCCGCAGGCTAACGGTCCGACGCGAACTGCAGCTCGGTCGTCAGTCGCCCCTCGAACCAGGCGTCGAAGCTGACTTCCCCCGGGGTCTCCCACACCTGGAAACCCTGCTGGGTCTGGGGAAGAATGCTCGCGAAGTGCACGCGGGGACTCTCGATCACCACGTTCATGGAAACGTGCATCGGGTAGTAGCCGTCCAGGAACTTGCGCATGAAGGGGCCGTTACGCAGGGTCCAGGTCCCGTCCTGATTGTCCCTGAGGGCCTGGCTGAGGGCCTGGATGCAGAGCCAGGCATCCGGGCCCACGTTCTTCAGCTGAACCGAGTTCCCCTCGACCCAGGCGCTCTCGATGCCATGCTGGTAGGAAATCTCGAGGTCCCGGGTGCGATCCCGGCTGAACAGGATCTGCGCGGCGGGCACCCGGTCCAGGTTCTGGTGGCACTGGATGAGCTGGGCCCAGCCGTCCGCCAGGGTCGAGTCCGTAATAACCAGAAAGTTGTGGTGGTGATGCACCGGCTTGGCAGGCAACTTGCTGAGGAAGACCAGTTGACCCTCGTTGACGTCGGCCGCGCTCTTCTCCGGCGGCGCGTCCAACCAGCGCTCCAGTTCCTCCCTTGAGGGGGATTCCGTAGCCATGGTCCCCGAGGGAATTGCCACCAGGGCCGCCAGGGTCAACGCTGCCAGTCTTCCCAACATGGGGCAAATCTAGCCAACTGGCCTGCCTTCTGTAAAGAGCTTTCCGTGGTGCGACGCGCAACCATTCGGTCTATGATTACGTCGGGGGCGTCGCGGAGCGCGGCGTTGGTGCGCAAGGAGGAAGACCATGGCAGAGGAACCATCTCACGAGATCAGCGACGAGGCGATCAAGTCCGCGGCGAGCGAAACCGTTGACCGGGGGCTGGACGTTCGTGAACAGGTGCGGGATTTGACTCTGAGGGCTCTGACCAACCGCAGGCTCTATCCGGAGGAGGTGCGGCAGGTCATACGCGCTGCCACCGAGGGCATCGCCCTCGGCGCCGGCAAACGGGGCGGCGACGCGCGCGCCGCGGTCGCCGATGCCATCAAGGGGCTTGACGAGGCGATCATGAAGGCGGCCGAGGCTGGCCGCCTGGCGCTGGAGGAACTGACCTCCAGGAGCCGAGATTTCTCGGAGACGGAGCTGAAACAGGCTCTGGCGAACATGAAACGAATCGANNGAGGACTTTCTTTCCACGGTGGCGCAGGTCGGCGAATCCGCCAAGCCCGTGGTAAAGGGCCAGTTCAGGGATGTCCTCAGCCATATGCGGCGCAGCGGGACGGACACCGGAGTGAAAGTTGCGAGCACCATGAACGAGTTCACCCAGCGTATGGCACGAACCTACATCGACACCCAGATCGCGGGACTCGAGGCGGCAAAGGAAATGTCCACGCGATGGGCCGAGGTCACCAGCGGATTTCTCGCCGGCCTTTCCGAGGCGCTGCGCCAGGACGACAAGCGCTCCTGATCCGGCCCGGCTGCGGATGCCGGCGTGCGGACGCGTGATAGTGCAGGCTGCAGTGTGAGTCACGGGCCGGGGCGCGTTGATCTAAATCAAACTCGGGCCGCGGAGAGCGGCTAGCATGGCGGCTGGGTCGGCTTTCGCGGCTGATCTCTCCGGTAGTCCATCCGCATGCCCAGGATTGCTCCAATATCCGAAGCCGTCGGTCACAGCGTGGAACGCCACGGCGCGCGCCCGAGCCACCTGGTGCAGATCCTGCGCGAGGTGCAGGCGGAACTCCGATGCCTTCCGGGCCCCGCCCTTGACGAGCTGGCCCGTGCCCTGCGCACCCCCCGCGTGAGGGTGGAATCCGCGGCAAGCTTCTACCATTTTTTCCACTCCGAGTCCCACGGCGCCTACGAGATCCTGTTCTCGGACAACATCATCGACCAGATGCTGGGCAAGCGGGAGATGATGCAATACCTGTGCAAGCTCCTGTGGTTGCAGCCGGGGAAGCTCTCCGAAGACGGCCTGGTTTATGTGGAGAGCACCTCGGACATCGGCATGGCGGACCAGGGACCCGCCGCGCTGGTGAACGGCCACGTGCTGCCGTCCCTTGACGAGAGCCGGCTGGAACTGGTGGCAGGCCTGATCCGGGACCAGAAGCCGCTGGCCCGGTGGCCCCGCATGCTGTTCGAGGTGGCCGACAACGTGCGCAAGGCGGGTCCCCTGCTGGGTCAGGCGTTTGAGCCGGGCTCCGCGCTGCGCAAGGTGCTGAAGCAGGGAGCAGAGAGGACGCTGGCCGAGCTGGATGCCTCGAACTTGAGGGGGCGGGGGGGCGCCGGCTTCAAGACTGCGGTTAAGTGGGCGTCCTGCCGCCGCGCCCAGGGAAGCGAGAAGCACGTGGTCTGCAACGCCGACGAGGGCGAGCCGGGCACGTTCAAGGACCGGGTGCTCCTGCAAAGCCATGCCGATCTGGTGTTCGAGGGCATGACGCTGGCGGCGCGGGTGATCGGCGCGAGTCACGGCATGGTCTACCTTCGGGGCGAGTATCTTTACCTGCTGCAGCGGCTCGAGGCGGTGTTGGCGCGGCGTCGTAAGGACGGCCTGCTGGGCAAGGGCATTCTCGGCGAGCAGGGTTTCGATTTCGATATCGAGATTCATCTGGGAGCCGGCGCCTATATCTGCGGCGAGGAATCGGCGCTCATCGAATCCCTGGAAGGAAAACCCGGGAAGCCGCGCAACCGCCCGCCATACCCGGACACGTTCGGCTACCTGGGCGAACCGACCGGCGTTAACAACGTGGAAACCTTTGCCTGTGCCGCCAAGATCGCGGTCCACGGCGGGGCGTGGTTCGCCGGCATGGGTACGCCGGCATCCACCGGCAGCAAGCTGATGTCCGTCTCCGGCGACGTCAAGCGACCCGGAGTCTATGAATACCCGTTCGGCGTCTCGGTAAAGCAGGTCCTGTCGGACTGCGGAGCCGGCAACGCCCAGGCGGTTCAGGTGGGAGGCCCGTCGGGCACCTGCGTATCCTGGAGGGAGTTCGACCGGCGCATCTGCTTCGAGGACGTGCCGACGGCGGGCGCGTTCATGGTGTTTTCCCGGGACAGGGACATGTTCGAGGTGGCGCGCAACTTCGCCCACTTTTTCGCCCACGAGAGTTGCGGCTTCTGCACGCCGTGCCGCGTGGGCACCTCCCTCCTGCGCAATCACATGGACAAGCTGGCGGCCGGCAAGGGCAGCGCCTACGACATGGTGCAGATGAAGCGCCTGATGCACATCATGCTCACCATGAGCCACTGCGGCCTGGGTCACACGGCCGCGAATCCGGTGGTGCAGACGATGGAGAAGTTCCCGGACGCCTACGAGCGGCGGCTCAGGAATCTGGACTTTGAGCCGGCGTTCGACCTGGACGGCGCCTTGCAGACGGCGCGCCTGATTACCGGGCGCGATGACGAATGGGCCCACATCGTCAGCAAGCAGCCATGAGCGGCGCCGGAGCCTTCACCCTCGACGGCATGGCGATCGCGTACCGAGATGGCGAGACGATCATGGAAGCGGCGACCGAGGCCGGAGTTTACATCCCGCATCTTTGCCACCAGCCGGGATTCAAGCCCCATGGCAGCTGCAAGCTGTGCACGGTCAGCATCAACGGTCGCAACGGGGCGGCCTGCACGGTGCGCGCCCAGGACGGCATGACGGTGCTCAACAACACCCCGGAACTCAATGACAGCCGGCGGGCCCTGACCGAAATGCTGTTCGTGGAAGGCAACCACATCTGTCCGGCATGCGAGAAGAGCGGCGAGTGCCAGCTCCAGGCCGTGGGCTACTTCGTGGGTATGATGACGCCCCGCTTCGACCACTTCTTCCCCGCCCGGGATCTGGATGCCTCCCACCCGGAGGTGCTGCTGGACCGCAACCGTTGCATCCTTTGCGAGCTCTGCGTGCGGGCGAGCCGTGACATGGACGGAAAGGACGTCTTCGCCATCGGCGGGCGCGGTATTCGGGCCAGGCTCATCGTCAACTCGCCCACCGGGCTGCTGGCCGACACAAACCTCTCGGCCAAGGACAAGGCGGTGGCGGTGTGCCCGGTGGGGGCGATCCTGGTCAAGCGCCGGGCCTACGAGACGCCCATTGGCAGGCGGCTCTATGACCGCCAGCCCATCAGCGAGGTGGCCCTGGAGGAAGCAAAGACCTTGAAGGGGAAGGGTCATGGGTGAGCGCAAGCTCAGGGTGGCCACCGCGTCCCTGGCCGGGTGCTTCGGCTGCCACATGTCCCTGCTGGATATCGACGAGCGCCTGTTCGAACTCCTCAAGCTGGTGGAATTCGATCGCACGCCGCTAACCGACATCAAGGAGGTGGGCGCCTGCGACATCGGGCTGATCGAGGGCGGCATCTGCAATGCTGAGAACGTCCACGTCCTGAAGGCGTTCCGGGCCAACTGCAGGACCCTGGTGGCGGTGGGCGCCTGCGCCATCACCGGCGGCGTGCCGGCCATGCGCAACAACGTGGACCTCTGGGACTGCTTCCAGGAGATTTACCAGTACGAAGGCGGCACCGAGGGCCGGGTGATACCCAAGGACCGGGAGCTCCCCCTGCCGTTTGACCGGGTGCGGCCCATTTACGAGGTGGTGCGGGTGGACTATTTCCTTCCGGGGTGCCCCCCTTCCGCGGACGCCATCTGGAAGTTCCTCACGGACCTGATCGCGGGCCGGGAGCCGGTGCTGGAACACGGCATGCTCCATTACGACTGAAGCCCCGGAGAAACCGGCAATCATGACGCACATACTCGAAAGCGCGAAGCATCCGGAGAAGCTCAGGCGGGTCGTCATCGAGCCGGTGACCCGGGTGGAGGGTCACGGCAAGGTCACCCTGCTGCTGGATGCCGACAACCGTATCCACCAGGCCCGGTTCCACATCGTGGAATTCCGTGGGTTCGAGAAGTTCGTCCAGGGGCGGCCTTACTGGGAGGTCCCGGTGATGGTGCAGCGGCTTTGCGGGATCTGCCCGGTCAGCCATCACCTGGCCGGTGGGAAGGCGGTGGACATGCTGGCCGGCGCCACGAAGCTTACGCCCACCGCCGAAAAAATGCGCCGCCTGCTGCACTTCGGACAGGTCCTGCAATCCCACGCCCTGCATTTCTTTCACCTGTGTTCCCCCGACCTGCTGTTCGGCTTCGGCGCGGAAGTGGCCAGGCGCAACATCGTTGCCGTCGCCGAGTCGTTTCCCGACGTGGCGAAGAAGGGCGTGTGGCTGCGCAAGTACGGCCAGGAGGTGATCCGGGTCCTTGCCGGGAAGCGGATCCATGGCTCCCTGGTGGTGCCCGGCGGCGTCAACAAGCACCTCTCCCCGGAGGAGCGGGATTACCTGCTGCAGGACGTCAGCCAGGCCATCGACTGGAGCCGCGAGGCGGTCGACCTGGTGAAGCGCTTTTATGCCGAACGCAAGGATTTCCACAACGGCTTCGGCTCGTTCCGCTCCTCCTACTTGTCGTTGGTGCGCGGCGACGGCGCTCTCGATCTCTACCACGGGGGGCTGCGGGCCAGGGATGCCCACGGCGAGACGGTGTTTGACCACGTGGACTATGGGGCGTACTGGGATTACATCCACGAGGTGACAAAGACCTGGTCTTACATGAAGTTTCCCTTCATCCGGACCCTCGGGGCCGAGGACGGCTGGTACCGGGTGGGGCCCTTGGCCCGCATCAACAACTGTGATTTCATCGACACGCCGCTCGCGGACGCCGAGCGCAAGGCGCTGCTGGAGTTCGATCACGGCGGTGCCCGCCAGGCGAACCTGGCCTACCACTGGGCGCGCATGGTCGAGGTGCTGCATTGCGCCGAGGGCATCCGCGACCTGCTGGGCGATTCCGATCTGATCAAGAACGACCTGGTGGTGAGGGGGGAGCGGCAGTACCGGGGGGTGGGCGTGATCGAGGCGCCTCGCGGAACCCTCATCCACCATTACCGCATCAACGAGAACGACCAGGTGGTGCGCGCCAACCTGATCGTCTCCACGACCCACAACAACGAGGCCATGAACGAGGCGGTGCGCCAGGTGGCCCTTCAGTACCTCGACGGCAAGGAGGTCACCGAACCCCTGCTCAACCACATCGAGGTGGCGATCCGCGCTTACGATCCGTGCCTCTCCTGCGCTACCCACGCCCTGGGCAGAATGCCCCTGGAAGTAGAACTCCTGGACGCAGCGGGCGAGCGGGTGGATTGCCTCGCCCGCGACGGGCACGGCGCCCTGCGGCGCATCGCTTGAGTCCGCCTTCGGTCCTGGTTTTCGCCTGGGGCAACCCGAGCCGCGGCGACGACGCCCTGGGCCCGGAACTGCTGGAGCAACTCGGTGAGAGGCCGGACGTCGAGGGCCTCACGGATTTTCAGCTGCAGCCCGAGCACGTGACCGACCTGCAGGGACGGCGGCTGGTGCTGCTGGTGGACGCCTCGATTTCGTCGCCGCCGCCTTTCGCTTTTCGCCGCGTTCATCCTCTCCGCGACGCCAGCTTCACCAGTCATGCCATGACGCCCGAGGCGCTGCTGGCGGCCTATCAGGACGTCTACCGATCCGAGCCGGCCCCGTGTTACCTGCTCGGCATCCGCGGCGAGGACTTCGAACTCGGCGAACCCCTGGGAGAAGCTGCCCGGCGCCACTTGGCGGCGGCGCTGTCCTTCGTCGAGTCGCTGCTGGAAAACCCGACGGAATCCGCCTGGGACGGGCTTTCCAGATCCCGGGAACGCGCTTAGCCCCCATCGGGGGTTCGGATTATCATGGGCGGGCCATGATCGAACCTCTCCCTTGGCCCCGGCAGACTTCCCGGTTTCTTGGAATCCTTGCGGGGCTGCTGCTCGCGGTCGCGGCGCGGGCGGATTTGACGACCCTCGAAACCATCGAACTCCGGTACCGAACCGCCGCGGAGGTGCTGCCGGTGGTGGAGCCCCTGGTGCGGGCTCATGGCACCGTGACCGGAAGCCAGAACCTGCTCATTCTGCGCACCACGCCTTCGAACCTGGCGGAGATCAGGCAGGTCGTGGAGGCCGTTGACCGGATGCCCAGACGCCTGCGCATAACGGTGCTGCACAACGTGGATCGCGGGACTCGCGAGCGCCTGCTGGCGGCCGGGGGGCGTGTGTCTTTCGAAGGTGTCGCGGTCGAGGTACCGGCTCCCTCTGGCCGGCGCGGTGCGAACGTTGAAATCGGCAGGGGGGATGATTTTCTGCGGGGCCGGGGGCTGGAACAGGAGGCGGTGGAGAGCAAACGCCGCACCCAACAGGTCCACACCCTGGAGGGCTCCCCGGCTTTCATCGTCACCGGACAATCTTGGCCCCCGGGTGAGCCGCGGGTGGTGCGCACCCCCTACGGCGAGCGGGTGGAGCAAACCACTGCCTATCGGGATCTGGCAGCGGGGTTCTATGTCTTGCCGCGGGTCAGCGGCGAGCGCGTCACACTGGAAGTGAGCTACCGTCGGGAGGGGGCTTCCCGGGGAAGCGCCGAACTGGCGCAGGCTTCCACCGTCGTCACCGGGCGGCTCGGGGATTGGATCGGCCTTGGTGCCGCGGCCCAGGGTCGCGACGCCCTGGCGTCGGGGGTCGGCTCCCATGGTGGGAGCAGCGAGTCGGAATTGCGCACCATCCTGCTGCGGGTCGAGGAGATCCGCTAGCGCCATGGCCCCCACGCCGTTCCATTGGGGATTGGCTGCCACTTTTGGCATCGTGTTGGCATGGTCGGGAATCGGGCCCCGGGACCGTTTTGTGTGGTTCCTGGAAGTCTCGCCGGCGGTGATAGGCTTCGTGATCCTTGCCGCCACCTATTCGCGGTTTCGCTTCACCAACCTGGTCTATGCCCTGGCGTGGCTGCATGCCCTGGTGCTGGTGGTGGGAGGGCATTACACCTATTCGGAAATGCCGCTTTTCAATTGGCTGCGGGATGAATTCCACCTTTCGCGGAACTATTACGACAGGCTGGGCCACTTGATGCAGGGCTTTGTTCCAGCCATGATCGCTCGCGAGATCCTCATCCGCACCTCGCCGCTGCGACCCGGGAATTGGCTGTTTTTCTTGGTGCTGTGTGTGACGCTTTCCATTAGCGCGACCTACGAATTCCTGGAATGGGGCGTGGCGGTATCCACCGGGACGGCTGCCGAGGCGTTTCTCGCCACCCAGGGGGACGTCTGGGATACCCAATGGGACATGTTCCTGGCGTTGATCGGGGCCGTGGTCGCGCAGCTGACTCTTCCCCGAGTGCAGGACCGGGAAATGGAGGCCATGGGCCTTGTCCGCTGAGCGAAAGGAGCCGGTCGTGTTCTGGGAAAACCGCTACCAGACGACGAATACGCCCTGGGATCGGGGGGAGACCAGCCCTGCGCTGCTGCAATGGCTCGACGCTGGCGAGCTCGCGCCGTGCCGGGTGCTGGTTCCGGGCTGCGGGCGGGGTTACGAGGCGGTGGAGTTGGCGCGCCGGGGCTTCGACGTGGTGGCGCTGGACTTTGCGCCCAGCGCGGTGCGGTATCTGCAAGGTGAGCTGCGGCGGGAGGGCTTGCGGGCGAGGGTGCTTGCGGCCGATGTGCTGAGCTGGCTGCCGGAGCAGCCATTCGACGCGGTTTACGAGCAGACCTGTCTGTGCGCGCTGCCGCCCAAGACCTGGGAAGCTTATGGGATGCAGCTTTACCGTTGGCTCAAGCCCGGCGGAATGCTGTTCGCGCTTTTCATGCAGACGGGAAGGGAGGGCGGTCCGCCCTACCACTGCGACATGGACGCGATGCGGACCCTTTTTTCCCGGGACCGTTGGGAGTGGTCGGGATCGCCATTCTGCGAGGTGCCCCATCCTGCGGGCATTCACGAACTTTCCACGGTGCTGCTACGCCGGCCATGACCGGGCATCAGGTGAGGGCTTTCGCCGCCTTGTGGCTCCAAACCCAGACGTAGTGCGCGCCGGAGCTTACGGAAATCACGGCGACGACGATGGAGGCGGGCCGCAGCATGTCCCCGACGTCAATGTAGCCCGCAGCGTGCATCAAGACGCCGACCACCAGGACCACTTGGGAGAATGTGCACACCTTTCCCGGAAGGGATGGCGCCATTTCGTAGGGGCCGATCAGATAGTGATAGCTGAGGGCCCCCGCCAGAATCACCAGGTCACGTCCCACTATGATGGCCGCCAGCCACGCCGGCAGCAGGCTCAGCCACGCCAGCGCCAGCGCGGTCGCCACGATCAGCAGCTTGTCCGCAAGAGGATCGAGAATGGCGCCGAGGCGGGTCCGCTGATTGAAGCGCCGCGCGACGAAACCGTCCACGGCATCGCTCAGGCCCGCGATCGCAAACAGCCACAGGGCCGCTTCGCGCTGGTCACGGACCAGCAGATAGACGACCAGCGGCACGAGGGCCATGCGCAGGATGGTGATGGCGTTGGCGACGATGGCGTTGGCTCCCGAAAATTGAGCTTTACTTGAATTTTAGCGGTTTTTTGCGGTGGTCGACCCGCTTGGGAACACCCGTCCGAGGCCAGGGGCGCCGTGGCTGGCCGCAGCCCTAGGGGGCTTGGGTGATCCCGATTCACGAGCTGTTGTCCCGCATTCGCTGGGACCCGGATTTTGGTCGCGGCGAATTCGTGCTCGGCTATCTGGACCGCGTTGATCGCCGGGTTCGTCGTGTGGCCCTGAGTGCAGTCCGGATGCTGCCGGCCCACGAGGGATTCGAGTTCGTGGACGACGAGGGCGTCTCCCATTCGGTACCCCTGCATCGTATCAAGGAAGTGTGGAAGGACGACGAGCTGATCTGGCACCGGGAGCATTGAGCGTCCGGGAGAGCCCGTTTGCTATAGTCGGATCGTGGGATGGCGAAAGGCGATGGGAGTCTCCCGGATGATGAGTGCCAAGCCCAAAGGTTCTCCCTTGTCAGACCTCGAGCGGGCGGGGTGGAGCGTCTACGCGCAGCTCGATGTCTCGCGCCGGCTCCAGGCGCGGATGCTGGAGGCCTTGGGCTGTGACGTGGCCCCGACGCCGTCCCGCATCATTCTCAACCGCTCCGCAGTGAGCCTCGAGCGATTGGGCGAGGTGGGCCACCCCTGCGTGCTTCTGGTGCCGGCCCCCATCAAGCGCGCTTACATCTGGGATTTGGCGCCGGGAGCCAGCGTCGCCGAGCGCTGCCTCGCCGCGGGGCTAGGCGTTTACCTGGTGCGATGGGAGGCCCCGGGGGGCGGCGCCCGGGGCCCGGGATTGGCCGAGTACGGGGATCGGCTGCTCCTGGATTGCGTGAATGCGGTCGAGAAGGAGACCGGCGAGCGCCGGGTTTTACTCGCTGGACATTCTCTCGGCGGAACCCTGTGCGGGATCTTTTCGGCATTGCACCCGGAACGGACCCTCGGCCTGGTCGCGGTCACCTCGCCGATGCACCTGGATTTTTGCGCCGAAACCGGAGCACTTGGGCCGGTAATCGGGAATTTGGTCGCGCGCGGCTTGCTGGCGAACTCCCCAGGTCATGTCCCGGGGTCGTTTGTCAGCACCATCAGCTTCATGGCCGCGCCGTCGGTTTTCGGCCAGGAACGCGTCATGGATTGGCTTGCCAGCCTGCCGGACCCCGAAGCGGCCGGGATCCACCTCCGGGTGGAGCGCTGGAGCCTGGACGAAATGCCCCTGTCGCGGGGATTCATCGAGGACCTGGTTGCGGAGTTCTATGAGGAGGACGCGTTCATCCGTGGGACACTGAGGGTGGGGAAGATGCCGGCCGCGGCGCGCCAGATTGTCGCGCCGGTGTTGGTTGTCGCTGACCGCCGCTGTGCCATCGTTCCCCCGGCGGCGATACTGCCGTTCCTGGAGGCCATCTCCAGCGCCGACAAGACGCTGCTCTGGTACCCCGGGGATACCGGGGTGGCAATCCAGCACGTGGGCATGCTGGTGGGACGAAATGGCCTCGATTCCATCTGGAGGGAGATCATCGACTGGATGCGCGTGCGGGCGGCGCGCGCCTGACTGCCGGCGGAGGCTCAGCCGGTGCGGCGCTGTGTGAGGCCGATCACGCGCTCCCGCCAGGCCTCGAGGGCTTCCGGGCGCGTGGAATCGATGACGATGGTCTCCGGGAGTTCTTCGGCTTCCAAGGGCTCTTCCGTCGCCTGCTGCCGCTCAAGCACCTCGACGCCTGCCTCCGAAGCGTCGCGCCCCGCCTTCTGCCGCGCGGAAACCCGCTCCAGCAGTTCTTCCCGCGGAGCGCGGAAATCCAGAATCGCGAAAGGCGTCCCGCAGCGCCGCGCAAGCTGGCGGAACGCCGCGCGGCGCTGCCGCTTGAGGAAGGTGGCGTCCACGATGGCGGCATAGCCTGCGCCGACGACGTTTTCCGCCAACTCGGCGAGCCGGGCGTAGGTGCGGTCGTCCGCCTCCGGCCCGTAGATGCCCTGGCCGATCCCGGAATCGGTGCGCACCCCCGGCGCATGTCCGAACAGGCGCTTGCGCTCCACGTCGGAGCGTAAGCGGATGGCGCCGAGGGCCTGCACCAGCGGTGTGGTGAGCGTGGTCTTGCCGGCACCGGAGGGCCCGTGGGTGATGAGCAGGGCGGGGTGCCCGGGGCGGGTGAATTCCTTGGCGAGCGCCAGATACTCACGGCACCGGGCGAGGGCGCCCGCGCGTTCCTGATCCGAAAGCTCCCCTTGCGCGAGGCGGATGGCGGCGACCTTGGCGCGCACCATGGCCCGGTAGACCCGGTAGAAGCGGAGCACGGCAAGCCCGCCGTAGTCGCCGCTGGCTTCCAGATATCCATTAAGGAACCGATTGGCCAGGTCGCGGCGGCCCCGGTCCTCGAGATCCATTACCGTGAACGCCACCTCGCTCATGACATCGATCCAGCGCAATTCGGGGTTGAACTCGATGCAGTCGAACACTTCGATGCGCTCGCCGAGGAGCGCCATGTTCGCCAAGTGCAGGTCTCCGTGGCACTCCCTCACCGATCCCTGCCGCTTGCGCGCCGAGATCCGTCCCGCTTTTTCGCTCAGCTCGCGCTCGGTCCACGCTTCCAGCTCGGCGAGGCGCGCCAGGTCCTGGGCATCGCCAAGACGCGAGCGGATCTGCTCGAAGTTCTGGCGCGCGTAAAGCGCTACATTTTCGAGCGTGCCATACGGGCTGCGGTCCGGTGCAGGGGGAAGGGTGGCGTGGAACTCGGCAACGTGGCGGGCCATCTGGTCCATGTGCTCAGGGCGCAACCCCCCCCGGGCGAGCACCTGATCCAGCCGGGCGTCGTCGGGAAACTGGCGCATGCGCACCGCGTATTCCACAGGCGGGCCGGTGCCGTCCATGCGCGGCTCGCCGCCATCGAGCGTGATCGGCACCACGTCCAGGTACAGCCCGGGCGCCAGGCGACGGTTAAGGCGGATCTCCTCTTCGCAGAAAAAGCGGCGCTTGTCGAGGGTGCTGAAGTCCAGAAATCGCAGGTCGAGGGGCTTCTTGATCTTGTAGGCGTAGTCGCCGGTGAGCAGGACCCAGGAGATGTGGGTCTCGATCACGCGGATGTCGCGAACCGGGTGCGGGTAGGCCCGGCCCCGGCACAGGCCTTGGATCAGGGAATCCACCCAGAACTCCCGGTGCCCGGCCCTGGCGGCCGGGCGTGCATTGTCACTCGCCGCGTATCAACAGGACCGGCACCGGCGCGGTGCGAACCACGCCTTCCGCCACGCTACCCATGATGAGATGGTCGATCCCGCGACGGCCGTGGGTGCCCATGACGATCAAATCGGCCTTCAACTTGCCGGCCTGCTGGACCAGGCTGTGGGCGGTGCGCTGGACGCCCGCTTCGACCAGGACGAGTTCCGCCTCCACCCCGGCCTTGCGCGCCGTCTCTTGGGACTCGGCCAAGATGGTCTTGCCCCCCTCGCGCATGACCTCGCCCAGGTCGATCTGGCCCTCGGTGGCCCACACCTGGAGCTGCTCCACGACGTAGGCGAGAATCACCTTCGCGTTCTGCTCCTTGGCCAAAGCCAGCCCATGCTGCAGCGCCTTCTGCCCGGTGGGGCTGCCGTCGACGGGTATCAGGATACGCTTGTACACGATGTCTCCTTCGCGAATGTGTGCCGAGGGCGGATGTTGCCCCGCCGGCTAAGGGACGTCAATCGGACCGGTAATCCAGGGGCCAGCGCGCCGCCAGGAAGTCGATAATGTTGAGGTCCAAGGTCGGCGAACCGTAAGTCCACACCGCGTCGCCCTTGGTGAACTTGTTGAGCATGCGATGTCGGATCAGCACCGGCCCCGTGGAGAGCTCGGCTTCGGCATAGCGCGCTTGCTCGGCCGCGGCTTCCCCCTCCTCGGCGAATACCAGCCATTCGTGGGCGAACTGGAACTGGAGCCGCTCCAGGTCGTGGCACGGTCCGTCTTCGCAAGGGATCGGGTCCGCCAGCGCCGGCTCGCTGCGGCTGAAATCATAATGCCAGCCCCCATAGAGGTCGTTGCCCTGGGTGGCGAGCAGGGTGCGGTTTCCCGAGCCGAAGAAGTTTTCCGCCAGGAAATAGGCTGAGCGGGCTTCTCCCTCGGCGGACCCTGTCCACCAGCCTGTAACATGGTCTCCCCTGGCGCAGTAGACGACAGCGCAGAGCAACCCCGCGCCGCGAGGAGCATAGGCAAGAAAAACCGCGGGGGTGGTCATGGAAGCCCTCGATTTCCGCATGCCGGGCGTTTCCGCCGCGGCAACTGACGTCTATGCTTCTAATGTAGTGTCCGGCTAACTGGGGTCAAGGTAAAAGCGTGGCGTCGCGGGTTCGGATCGGCACCTCGGGGTGGCATTACCCGCACTGGGCGGGGGTGGCCTACCCGGTGAGCTCCAACCCGGCCCAGTGGCTGCAGCTCTATGCTCGGCAGTTGGACACCGTGGAGGTGAACCGCAGCTTTTACAGCCTGCCCACGGCGCGGGCAGTGCGGGATTGGCGCAGCGCCGTGCCGAAGAACTTCCGGTTTTCCCTAAAGGGAAGCCGCTACATCACGCACATGAAGAAGCTTCTGGAACCGGAGCAGAGCCTGCGCCCGTTCGCCGAGACCGCGGGCGAGTTCGGGCCGCAACTGGGTCCCATTCTGTTCCAGCTTCCGCCGCGGTGGGGCGTGAATGCCGGGCGACTGCGGGATTTCCTGCAGGCGCTGCCGCGCCGCTGGCGCTGCGCCTTCGAGTTCCGGGACCCTTCCTGGCATCGGGATGATATCTATGGGCTGCTGGCGGAGCATGATGCCGCATTCTGCATTTTCGAAATCGGCGGTTCTGCATCGCCGCTGGTGGCCACCGCCGATTGGGTCTATGCCCGGCTGCACGGTCCCGGTGAGGCCTATCGCGGCCGGTACGGCGGGCGCGCCCTGTCCCAATGGTGGAAAAGGCTTTGCCGCCTGCCGGGGGCGAAAGAGTGGTGGATTTATTTCGACAATGACGAGGCCGGCTATGCTTTCAACGACGCACTGGAGTTGAAGCGGTTGACTGGATGACACCCTGCCGCGCGAGGCTCTCCCCCAGCGCTTCGACCCTCCGGCGATTGACCCCAAGATCGGAGTAGCCGACGCGGGAGGCGGAGCGCACGGCGATTACGCCGGCGCCCGGGCGTAGATGCAATTCCAGATCGTCCACGAAGCCCAACACCGCGCTCCTGCATTCGGCGTGGAGATAATCCGGAGTCTCCGACACGATACGCGTGCGCGGAAGCGCCGCCACCGCGTCGCGGGCATTTCGCCAGGCCCGGGCGGGATCGACCGTCAGGCGGAAAGGTTCCGCGGCGTGTTCGCCGGTGGCGTCGCTGCTTACGCAGTTGGGCGTGGCGGGGCAGGGAGCGAGTCGGCCCTGGGAAACGCCGATGTGGGCGGGGCGCGTGCCGGAGCAGCCCGCGAGCAGCGCGAGCACCAGAACCAGGGCCGGCCACGGCTCCCGGTAAATCCTCGCGCGAAACGGCTCACCCGTCTCGGTTTCGGGTTTCCGGGTCCGATGCCGGGAGCGCTCTGTGTGCGTCACGGGTCCATGCCCAGGATCCGACGCGTCTCGCCGCGGCAATGGAGGATATGGTGCTCCGGCAGGTTGACGTCGCCCATGCTTTTCAGCAGGGTTTCCTCGTCCACGTCCAGCAGGGCGACGATACAGATCACCTCCCGGCCATCCGGGTCTGTCGTCGACGCGAGGAGTTCGCTGGTGGGGCGACCTTCCCGGTAGCGCTTTTCCGCCCAGTAGGCGAGCTTTTCGCTGGAAACCTGGCAGAAGCAATGCGTCGGATGCCTGAAGGGCGGATGGTCCATGGCTCGTTCCCGCGCAAATCTTGGGCGGAGAGCGGGTCGGCGCGTCAGATACCGGCCCGTGATTTGGATGCTACACCCTTTGGATCTGGCGGCAACAGGGGGGCCCTCCTCGGCGGGAATTCCCTTACACTGCCGGCGATGCGAGACTTTGAGGAAATTTTTTCCGAGCACGGTCCCTTGGCCCGTGCCGTTCCCGGTTACCGCCGGCGGGACCAGCAAGTGGCCATGGCAAGTGCGATCGGCGACGCCATCGAGAATCGCGGTGTCCTGGTGGCGGAAGCGGGCACCGGCACGGGCAAGACCTTCGCCTA
>DKBC01000197.1 GCA_002451065.1 Betaproteobacteria bacterium UBA6910 | reverse complement strand
GTTCAAGTTCGCTCCCTTCGGTCGCTGGGACGCGCCAAGAGCGGCGCGCCCCTTAGCTCCGGCGTTGAGGCTGCAGGAAAACCCCCGCGGTAGCTTTTTGATAGGAAGCCGCTGAAATGAGACGGTTGACAACGGCCTGTAACGCACGATCGCAGGCTTGGAAAGGGTCAGATGACCCCCGGAAACGACGTACTGTGGTCCGCCGGGGACTTTTTCTACACCCTCGTTAGGCAGCGCGAGAGGCGAAGGCGATGCCTGGGATTCGGGATCAATGGGCGGCTGGGTCAAGCTACGAAGACTTCATGGGCCGATGGAGCCGGCGCCTTGCGCCTGAGTTCGTCTCCTGGTTGCGGATCGCTCGCGGCGTTCACTGGTTGGATGTCGGCTGTGGCACGGGCGCGCTTTCTGATGCGGTCTGTAGCTATGCCGACCCTGCCTCGGTCGTAGGCTGCGACCCGGCGATCCCCCTTGTCGAATTCGCGCGAGAACACAGCCGTGATGCCCGGCAGTCCTTTGTGATCGCTGGAGTTGGCAGCCTGCCGCGCCGTTCCGGGGGCTACGATAGCGTCACCTCCCTGCTCGCTTTGAACTTCTTGCCAGACCCGGAAGATGCAATTCACGAAATGCAATCCGTGGCTTCGCCGCGGTCCACGGTGTCCGCGTGCGTGTGGGACTACGGTGACGGAATGCTGTTTCTTCGTCACTTCTGGGACGCCGCTGTGTCGCAGGATTCTGCGGCCTCAGCGCTCGATGAAGGCAACCGATTCCCACTTTGTCGCCGCGATGCGCTGACAGCGTTGTTTCGCGACAGCGGTCTTAAGGAGGTTCGTTGCGAGCCAATCGAAATCCGCACGGTGTTTGCCAGTTTCGATGACTATTGGCGCCCGTTTCTAGCAGGCACAGGCCCCGCGCCATCCTACGTTGCTTCGCTTGGCGCCAACCATCGCGCGATCCTGATGCGCAGCCTAGAAGAGTCGTTGCGACGAGGAGAGGATGGAACGATCAGTCTCACCGCGCGAGCCTGGGCAGTTCGTGGAACCGTGAAGTGATGAATGCGCTGCGTAACAACCGCATGCAGCGGACGGCGCCAAGCGCCGTCGCTGATGCTGAGCGTAAGGACTTCACCCCTTGCGTCAATGTTCGATCGATATGAGTTTTCTGCGGCGAGGTCGGGGACTGCGGGACTATAACCGGGCTGCTTGCGAGCGTTGCTGTTCCGGCCCTCATGCAAGCCGCACGCGGGATCCTCGATCGTGAGTCGGCCTGGTATTGCGCGCCACGTAGGCCGCCGACTTTATCAGGTTTTTCCCGTGCCGGTCGGATCAACCCGAAGCGCGGGGACCAGTATGCGATCTCAGGCGACGTTGGGTGAAGAAGTGGTGAAGTCTCAGAAGCCGTAATTGAACGATGCGCCCAGTCCCCAATCCGGGCTGCCGTTGGAGAAGCCCACCACGCCGTAGGGCTGCACCTTCCACTCCTGGGTGAGTCTATGGCTCAGAAACAGCGTTGCCTCGCTGATTTCGCTGCCGCCGTCCACGACCTTCTGGCGGTAGTCATAGGCGATGCCCAGGGAAGTTCCCTGGCTCAGTTTGTAGGAGCCGCCGACTGAAAAGTACCAGGGATTCTTTGAATCCTGAGTCAGGAACAGGCCAAAGGTCGGATTGGGCGATCCATCGGCCAAAGTCGGGTCACGGTCCCTGAAACGGATGTCGCCCTTCTTGGTCCAGCCGATGGTCCCAAACCAGGTGACCGGACCGTACACCTGGTACGCGTCCGCCTGGAGCGAATAATCTGGGTTGCCGGTCGTAATCAGATCCTTGTCCTTGCTTGCGGTGACCAACTTGGCCTTCGCGCCCAGGTCCAGGCCCACGGGATATTTCCGGGCGTCGGCGACGGTGTAGAAGGCGCTGAGGACGGTGTCGCCGATTCCCTCCTGGGTGCCGGGCGGGATGCTATTGGTGAGCCCGGGCTGACCCAGGCCGACGTCGCGGTTGACGCCCCGGGTCCGCACGTAGGGAATGCTTGCCTTGAGCAGGAACGGACCGGTTTCGTACTTCAGGGTGAGCGGAACGGTCCAGGTCCAGTTATCGCTGCTGCCCGTGTTGTACTTGCCCTCGACGTAATCCACGCCAATGCTGGCGGTCAATCCGCTCACCTGGGCCAGGGCGGATGGCACGGCAAGCGGCACGATCACTGCGGATACCAAGACTTTCAGGAATCTCTTCATCGAGCACTTTCACCCAGGACGTTGGACAGGAAAGAATAATAGATCAAGAAAAGGGGAGGCGCTGCGCGTCGGGCGGAATGACGAGTCGGTGCCTCATTTCCGGTTCAATGGTGACCGCTGCCTCCGCCACCGGTTTCGGGACGCTCGGGCCGCTCCACCCGCTCGATCCGCTCCGGGCGCTCGACCCGTTCGATTTCCGGCCGCTCGATCCGCTCCGGGCGCTCGATCCGCTCAATTCCCTCTGGCCGTTCGGAGGATCCGTCTCGGCCACTGCGGTCCCCGCGGGCATCGTCGCCGCTCCCCGGCTCGCCGCGGCCACTGCCATCACTGCCGGTTCTTCCACTACCCGGGGCCGAGCCGCGCTCAATCTCGACGCGCTCCGCGCTGATGCCCCGATCGCTCCCGATCCGGCCCCGCACCCGCACCCGCTGGTCGACGGAGAGTTCGCGTCCACCACCCTGGATCTCGGTCTGTGGCGACAGCCGCACGCCGAACGGCCCCACGTCGATGGCACCGCCGTCGCGCCGGCGCACCAGGCCTTCGATGACGACGTGTTCAGCGCGCCCGATGGCAGCCTTGGTCGGTTCGACCCTGATCCCTTTCGACTCGAGCCGACCGTCCTGCCAACGGCCATGCGCCAGGACTTCGACCCCCGGCGGCGCTTCCGTCCGGCCTGCCACCGGCGTGCCATTGAGTTCGAAACCCCGGTTGGAAGGATTCTCCACGCGACCGATGGCGCTGTGCTCAGTCAGGTCCCTTGACTCCTCGATTCGGCTGGCAACAATCTCTCCGCGGCTGTTGCGGAAGCCGCTCACCTGCACGACCATGCCGGGCCGCAGGCCATCCAATGTAGCGGAACCGGTGGAAGCCAACAGCCGCGTCCCGCTTTGCACAAGCACCGGCTGCCCCATGACGCGGACGACGCCTTTGTCGGCTTGCACTTGGGTGACCGGGCCGGCCACGGCATGGAGGACGGCAATGCTCCGCGCGGCGAGACCGCGGGTCGACGGCTTGGCTTCGATTGCGACGAGTTGGCCAACCGCCAACCGCGTGGCGTCGCTCTTGGCGCCGTTGGTCGTTACCGGCGTGCTTGCATCGTATTGGATCTCGAGACCATTGACGCACACGCTGGCAAACCCGGTGATGATGCCGACAATCCCGGTGCCGCCAATGCCACCGTCGGCGTGGGCGCCGGTGCCGCCAATGCCGCCCCCAGCGACTGCGCCCGTGCCGCCAACGCCGCTCTGGGGGGCGCCAGTGCCGCCGATGGAACCGCTGGCCACGGCGCCGGTACCGCCAACGCCGCTCTGGGGGGCTCCGGTGCCGCCGATGGCACCACCGGCCACGGCCCCGGTGCCGCCAACGCCGCTCTGGGGGGCTCCGGTGCCGCCGATGGCACCACCGGCCACGGCCCCGGTGCCGCCAACGCCGCTGCCAGCGACCGCTCCGGTGCCACCGATTCCGTGCTGGGTTTCGACGCATACCGGTCCCGCGCCGGCGTGAAAGGCGAGCAGGAGCGTGCTCAAGGCGGCGACTCCACGCGCCAGGCCGAGCCCGGACCGCTTCTGTCGAGCAAAGCTAATCATGGGAACCGCCGCTGCTGCCTTCCGCGGGTGCGCTGTAATAGAAGATGCCAAAAGTGATGCGCTGTTTGGGCTCCGAGTTGCCGACGTCCTGGCTCTCCAACTCGTTCGCCTTCCGGTTCACGGCGAGGGCCGCCTGCATCCCGGCCCGCTCGGCGANNCCCTTCTGGGGAACGAATGCCTCGGTATTCAGCACCACCCGGTTCTCGTCGTCCAGATGCACCACGCCCAGTTGGAGCCACTGGTCCAGCACGGCTCGCGAGCGCACGTCCTTGCTCACTCCCGCCACCAGGGTTTCGAATGACGGTTCACCCGGAGCGCCGCCCAGGCGCGGCAGGGGCAGGGGGCGGCCCTCCGCGCTAAGGTACCGGGGCGATCCGGTCCATTCTGCGACCAGCTGAGCGCCAAGGGAAACCACTGCGGGAATGGATTGTTTGGGTTCTTGGGAGACCTGGCGTAGGCGACGGACGTCCTTGCGGTGCACGCCGGAAAGCACGCTGATCCGGCTGTCGGTCTGCGCCTTGACGCCGACGCGGTAGTCGTTCTCGGCCACCTCTACGAACACGCCCTTCACCAATTCGGCAAGGTAGGGATAGGTAATGCCCTTCGCCACCATCAGTCGTACCAGCGGGCGAAGCACGCGGCGCAACGCGTTGACCAGCGCTTCTGGCGGGGCGGCGTGTTTCATGACTCGCTCAATTCCTTAAAGACGTTGCCAGTTTAACATACGTGGGAAAATTTACCACAAAAGGATTGACAAAACGCAAACCACCTCCTAGACTGAGGCCGTGGGAAATTTTACCACATGGTGTTTGCAGCAATGCCTCGCAACCAAAAATGAATCGTAACCTTATGGTTTGTAAAAGAGTTGTTGGTGGAAGTAGGGGCGACCGGATCTCGATCCTGCCGGGGGCACAGGCCCACACCGCCAGCTTCCCGGACGAAACCTGGGGCTCGGAGCACTTTGGCGATCACGGCTCAGAGCGCGCCAAGGGTGAGAGCAACTGTCGATCCCGCCGCGTCGGGACTCCGTGGACCGAGGGCCCGGGTTTCGCCGCCCCGGAATGTGTGGAGTTCCGGCGTTCCGAGGACGCGCAAATCCGGTGTGCCGAGCGACCAGAACGCTCGGACGACGGCGCCGCGCATGGATCAGGCGGCTCGGAGGACGGGGAAGTTGGACCCGGCCACCGGGAGTCGCAACCAGCACCCGTTTCACAAGGAGAGTCACCAATGTTATCGCCACCGTCCAGCGTATCCTATTCAATGCCCGGTCCGTCGCAGTGGCGGCAGCCCAAAAATCGCGGGCGGCGCTCCCCTCGCGGGTTTCTGCGCCTCGCCGGCGTGATCGCGGCTGCGGCTCTCGCGATTATTTCGGGAATCCTCATGGTGCGGTTCCTGCCCGCCGAACTCATGCTGCGCGAGGAGGCGATTCTCACCATGGACGTCGTGAGGAGCGCAGTGCTTCCGAGCAAGCCGATGCGCGGGGCCGGTGAGGCCCCCGCCAAACCGAGCGAACGGACGCGATCGGTTTACTAGTCGTCCCGCCAACTTGGGGACGCCACTCTTTTTCGTTGCCCAGGTGGCGGACAAGGGGCGGCCGTGGCCCATGAGCATGGTGAGTGCCTGTCGCCCAAGGCGCTGTTGAATTAGAGGCGCGGCACGCCCCGTACATCGAGGTCGGAGCCGTGGAGCGGGGCGCCCGCTAATCGGACTTCTGCAGATCCGCGATTACGGCCGCAAGAAAGCGTCCCGCCTCGCCGCCGGTCACCGCGCGATGGTCGAAGGTGAGGGAGAGGGGCAGGACGCGGTGCACCGCGGGCTGGCCGTTCAACGCCACCACTTCCTCGCGGATGCGGCCGGCGCCGAGGATCGCAACGGTAGGGGGCAGCACTACCGGCGCGGCGTAGCGGCCGGCGATGGTGCCGAAGTTGGAGAGGGTGATGGTGTTGCCGCGCAGGTCCTCGGGGGCCAGGGAACGCTTCTGGATGCCTTCCCGCAGGCGGTTCACTTCCCTCCGCAGTTCCTCCGAAGTCTTCGACTCGGCATTGCGGATCACCGGCACGAACAGGCCTTCCGGGGAGTCGGTGGCGAGTCCCAGGTGAATCTGTTTGAGGACCCGGCGGCCTACCGCCTCGCTGTCATACCAGCAATTGAGACCAGGCTCGGCCCGGCAGCCTGCGATGAGGGCCCGGATCAGGCGCACCGTCACATCCTGACCCGGGCGCCACCCGTGGACGTCGGCGTCGTCCACGACGGTCGCTGACGCCACCTCGGCGTTGGCCAGGGTCATGTTCTGGGCCATGAACTTGCGCACCCCGCGCAGCAATTCCTGGGGTCCCGCTTCCGCGAGGATGCGGGCGACGCGTTCCACGTCGCCGCTGGTGGTGAGGCCGTCGTGGCCGGTGGGTGTCACCATGGCGAGGTCCACGTTGAGGCGCCGCGCCAGGGCCCGCACCGCCGGCGTGGCCTTGATCCCGGCCGCGGCCTTGCCCGGCGCGGGCGCCGCGGGTTCCTTCACCACTTCGGTTCCGACCTGGACTTCGCCCACCACGGTGCCGGTGTCCACTTCCTCGCCTTCCTCACCGAAACCCGCCAGCGGCTCGCCCACCTTGACCACGTCGCCGACCTTCCCGAACAGCCTGTTGATGCGGCCGGGGTGGGGCGTGGGCACCTCGACGATGGCCTTGGCGGTCTCCACCGAGACCAACGGCTGGTCGGCGACGACATGGTCGCCGGGGTTCACGTGCCAGGAAACGATCTCCGCTTCCTGGAGGCCTTCACCGAGATCCGGCATTCGAAAAATCTTCATTGATACTCCAGCGCCCTGCGCACGGCGGCGACGATGCGGGCCTTGCCCGGCAGGTAGTCCATTTCCAGCTTCGCCAGGGGCACCACGCTGTCCCAGCCGGCAACCCGCTGCACCGGGGCAAACAGGGAGAGCAGGCCCTGCTCCGCCAGCCCCGCGGCGATCTCCGAGCCGAAGCCGCCGGTGCGGGCCGCCTCCTGCACCACTACGCAGCGCCCGGTCTTGGCCACGGAATCGAGGATGGTTTGCAGGTCCAGGGGCTTGAGGGTCGCCACGTCGATGACTTCCGCGAACACGCCCTCCGCCTCCAGATCGTCCGCCACCGCCAGGGTTTCATGCATCATCGCGCCCCAGCTCACGAGCGTGACGTCGGTTCCCTCGCGGGCCACAACGCAGGTGTCGAGGGGGAGGGCATCGCCGCCGTCCGCGACCTCCTGCTTGATCAGCCGGTAGAGACGGGTGGGCTCGAGAAAGATCACCGGATCGGGATCGCGGATCGCGGCNNCCGGGCACATGGGCGAACAGCGCCTCCACGCTCTCGGAATGGTGCTCCGGGGCGTGAATGCCGGCGCCGCAAGGGGAGCGCAGCACCATGGGGCAGGTGATGCGGCCCCGGGTGCGGTGGCGCAGGCGGGTGGCGTGGTTGATGATGTGGTCCATGGCGGGGTAGATGAAACCCGAGAACTGGATCTCCGCCACCGGCTTCAGGCCCTGGGCCGCGAGGCCCACCGACATGCCGGCAATCAGGGTCTCCGCCAAGGGCGTATCCATCACCCGCTCCGGGCCGAACTTCTCCAGCAGTCCCACGGTGGCGCGGAACACCCCGCCGTCCACGCCGACGTCTTCGCCCAGAACCACGACGTCCTCGTCCCGCGCCATCTCGTGATGCAGGGCGAGGTTGATGGCCTCGACCAGGGTGATCTCAGCCATGGCTGCCACTGCCCTTGCGCCGCTCCTCGGCGAAGCGCAGCGCTTCGTCGCGCTGGGGCGCAAGGCTCTCCGGGAGCTTCGCGTACAGATGTGAAAACAATTCTTCCGGCGCGGGGGCGGGCTTCTGGACGTACTCTTGCACGGCCGCCTGCACCCGCTCCGCGCATTCCAGGATGAGCTTCTCCTCGTCCTGCTTGCTCCACGCACCCTGCTTGGTGAGATGGGTCCGGAGCCGGCTTACCGGCTCCATCGGCCAATGCTCGCTCACATCCTTTTCGCTGCGGTAGCGGCGCGCGTCGTCGGCGGTGGTGTGGTCGGTGAGGCGGTAGGTGAGAGCCTCCAGGAGAGTGGGGCCTCCGCCGGCCCGGGCCTTCTCCAGGGAGATTTCCATCATCTCGCGCATGGCGATGACGTCATTGCCATCCACCTGGATGCCCTCGAATCCCGCCGCAAACGCCTTCTGGGCCAGAGTCTCGGCCGCCGTCTGCTGGCTGCGCGGAACCGAGATCGCCCATTGGTTGTTCACGCACACCAATACCACCGGCAGCTTCCAAACGCCGGCCAGGTTGATGGCCTCGTAGAAATCCCCCTTGGAAGTGGCGCCGTCGCCGAAGGCGCAGACCGCGACGCGGGGCTGGCGCCGGATCTGGAACGCCCGGGCCACGCCGACCGCGTGGCAGCAATGGGCGGCGATGGTGACGCAGACGGGAAAGTCCTCCCGGGGGCCGGCGAAGTCGCTGCCGGCCTCGTCGCCGGACCAGTAGCGCAGCATCTCCGCCATGGTGACCCCGCGCATGAGCTGGGCCCCGGATTCGCGGTAGGTGGGGAACAGCACGTCCTCGGGTCGCATGGCGGCGCCGACGGCGGTGCCCACCGCCTCCTGGCCCAGGGACGACGCGAAGGTGCCGAGCTGGCCGGTGCGCTGCAGGGCGACTGCCCGCGCATCGTAGGTCCGCGTGAGCACCATGTTGCGATAGAGGGGGATCAGGTTGCCGGGCTCCCGGGCAAAATCCGGCAGCGGCTGCACGATTTCCCCGCCCTGATCGAGAAACTGCGTGTAGCCCACCTCAAAGCGGGCGACGACCGGCACCGCCTATCTCCTCCTGTCGGAATCGTGCGCCGTAGTTTAGCATCACCGGAATTCGTTACCCGAGGGCGCAGAGGATGACAAGCCTGATCGTGGCAATGGTGGGCTTCGTGGGAGGCCATTTCCTGCTGTCGCTGCCGCCGGTGCGCGCGCAAATGGTGAGCGCCATGGGAGAGAAGGCCTTCCTCGCGGTGTACTCGGTGATCAGCCTGGTGTTTCTCGCCTGGGCGGTGGCCGCCTACCGCGGTGCGCCCCTGGTTTTTCTCTATGACCTGGGCCCGTTCGGCCGCCGCCTGCCCCTGGTGATCATGCCGGCGGCGCTGATGCTGGCGGTGGCTGGGCTCACCACCCGCGGTGCCACCGCCGTCGGCGGAGAGCGGGCGCTGGCGAGGGGCAGCGGTGCGCGCGGCATTTTCACCATCACCCGCCACCCCTTCCTGTGGGGCACCGGACTCTGGGCGCTGGCGCACCTGGCCGCCAACGGCGACGGATCGTCCGTGGTGCTATTCGGCGGCATGGCTGTGCTTTCCTTCGGCGGGATGCTCGCCATCGACCACAAGCGGGCCGTCAGTTCCGGTGAGTCCTGGCGCGCCTACAGGGACGGGACTTCACTGCTGCCCTTCGCAGCGGGGCTGCAGGGGCGCACCCGGATTGACTGGCGCGGAATCGGATGGCTGCGGGTGGCGGCGGCCGTCGCGCTCTATTTCGGATTTGCCCACGGCCACAGCTGGCTGTTCGGGGCGCAGGCGATGTGAGAACCACTCAACTCGGCGGACACGGAGGAAAAACTCGATCACTCGCTTCGCGTTTCAAGCCTTGTCCAGCTTTTCCAGCACCCGCCCCAGGTACGCCGGGTGAAGTCGCGCGCCGGGACGGCCCTCCGCCAGGCGCGCGCTGAGGAGGTTGAGCCGGTCGATCGCCTTCGAGCGGGCGTCCCCGTGGCTCAGCTTGCGGATCATGGCTTCCAGGGCGCCCGCTTCCCGCAGGGCCTCCACTTCGGGCGGCACGAATCCCGCGTTCTTGAGGATGCGGTAGGCGACGCGCAATTCCTCCGGCACCAGGGAATCGTCCTCCAGTTCCAGGGGCTTGCCGGCGCCCGGCAAGTCGTCGAATTCCCCGGCTCCCATGGCGCGGGCAATGCGCTCTTCGGCGATGGCGTCGAGGATGAACACTGCCGTCAGGGCGCCAGCAGGAACTCGCGCACCGGCGCGATCTGCTCCGGCGACATGAGCATCGGAGCGTGGCCTATCCCGGGGAATTCAATGAGCCGGGGCGCGGCACCGCGGACCTGCATCTCGCGGGCGGTCTCCCGGGACACCACGTCCGAAAGTTCTCCCCGCAGCACCAGGGTCGGGCAGCGGATCTGGTCCCAGACGGGCCAGAGGTCCACGTCCCTGGGTTCCGCGGACTTGAAGGGCAGGGCGATGGCCGGGTCGTAACGGAAACCGATGCGGCCATCCTCGAAGCGCCGGTGGCTGTGCAGCGCCAGACGCTTCCACTGCTCCGGGGTCAGGGGGCCGAAGGGCGCGTGAATCACCCGGAGATGATCCTCGAACTGCTCGAGGCTATCGAAGCGCGGATCCCTGCCCACGTAGTCGCCGATCCTGGCCAAAGCTTCCTTGGAAATGAAGGGGCCCACGTCGTTCAGCACCAGGCGCCGAATCGGGGACTTGCCCCGGGCGGCGACCATCATCCCGATGATGCCGCCCATGGAGGTGCCGACCCAGTCGATGATGGGCGAGAGGCGCACCGGCGACCCCGGGACGCGAACCGGCGCTGTGAGCCGGGCGAGCAGCGCCACCGCGTCCGCCACGTACAGCGGGTAGCCGTAGTCCTCCTTGCGAACCAGCCAATCGCTGTCGCCGCGCCCGGCCATGTCCACGCACACGACCCGCCGCTCGGCCGACAGCGCCTCGGCCAGGACATCGAAGTCCCGGGCATTGCGGGTCAGGCCGTGGACGCAGACCACCACCCGGGGATTGTCGGGATCGCCCCATTCCCGGTACGCCACCGAGTGCAGGCCGACGCTGTCGAGAGCGAGATAACTCTCTGTTCGCATGAGGGTATTTTTCCAGGCTCGGGGGATTATAGCAGCCCGCCGAGCGCCCCTATGTGTATTAGGGTTGTCTGATGGAACCATACAGGACTAGAATAGTCCTAATTCCAGTTGCCTATGGGCCTTTGGAGCGGATGGCATGTTGCGGATGAGCAAGCTGACGGATTACGGGACGGTGGTCATGACCTATCTGGCCCGGGAACCCGACCGCGTTCATAACGCGGCCGAGGTGGCCTCCAACATCCACGTGCCCCAGGCTACGGTCAGCAAGATCCTCAAGGTCCTCGCCCGCGGCAACCTGCTCACGCCCCAGCGGGGCGCCAAGGGCGGCTACTCGCTGTCGCGCCAGCCGGCGGAGATCACGATGGCGGATGTCATCGATGCCATGGAGGGGAAGCCGGTGGGCCTCACCGAGTGCGCGAGTTCCCCCGGCGCCTGCGTCCAGGAATCTTCCTGCTCGGTGCGGGGCAACTGGCAACGGATCAACGACGCGGTGCGCGGGGCCCTCGCCGGCGTCACGCTGGAGGAGATGGCGCAACCGGCCGTCCAGCCCGTTGATACTTCGCGCCTGCGGCCGAGCCGCCAGGCCGCGGCCTGATTTTTCGGAGACGACAATGACCAGCGCAGCACACAAGCTCGACGAACTTATCAGCAAGGAATACGAGCACGGCTTCTACACGGAGATCGAGGCCGACCAGGTTCCCAAGGGCCTTACCGAGGACACCATCCGCCTGATCTCGGCCAAGAAGGGCGAGCCGGAGTTCATGCTCGAATGGCGTCTCCAGGCGTTGCGCCACTGGCTCACCATGAAGGAGCCGGCCTGGGCCCACGTCCACTACCCGAAGATCGATTTCCAGGACATCGTTTACTACTCGGCGCCCAAGGCGAAGACGGACGGCCCCAAGAGCCTGGACGAGGTGGACCCGGAGCTGCTGAAGACCTACGAGAAGCTGGGCATTCCCCTCAAGGAGCAGGAGCTGCTGGCGGGCGTGGCGGTGGACGCGGTGTTCGACAGCGT